>JAJZXF010000134.1 GCA_021802485.1 Actinomycetes bacterium
CCCCAAACGCCCGGGCCGCCGCTATGCTCGCGAGACCAAGCGGCCCGGTGGCCGCTACAAGACCCGAAAGCCTGGACAATCCGCCAGACTGACTCCGCTCACGGTGATCAGGTTATGGTCGATTCCATTTTAACTTAATGCCATTGGGCCTTGTACCGCAGCGAGGGTGTTCGATCTAGGGAGAGAGTAGTTCCACTGACGGGAAATAGGTGCGATACCGGGCGGTGTCCCGTGTCAGTAGCCGGTAATTACGTAATACGGCATGAGCGCCGATATAGAAATCAGGAAGTGGAGATCGTCGTCGACCGCCCCGTTTGCGGTAGGCGAGGAATGCCTTGCCTGCAAGGAAGCCTGCCTGGTACGGGAGCGGTTCGCGTTCGAAGTCGCCCACGGGCACGGCATCATCGAGATCCTCGATCCTGTCGAACCCGATGGAGACTTCGGCGTACACGATCGGGTTGATCACCAGCCGGCCACCGTCCCGAGCTTGGGCGAGGGCATCCTCTGACCACTGTGCCCAGGTGGGGTCGGCGGTCAAGACATCGAGCATGACGCTGGAGTCAACCAGGGTGATCAGCCGTTCAGTATCAACCAGGACCGCCGGGCTGTAAGGCTCATTTGCCACGCAGTAGCTCCAAGAGTTCGTCCGTGCTCATAGTGGTGGTTGCACGGCCGCGCATCCTGCTTACGAGTCGCCGACCACGGGTCTGGCCCGCCTCTGCACGAACGATGCGCAGGGCATTGCCATTCTCGATGACGTCTATCTCGTCACCCTCGTGAAGACCGTACCGCTCGCGCAGGGCAGCCGGAATTGTCACCTGACCCTTGCTGTTCAGTCGCATCATTCCTCCTGACACGTAATACTTATACCACGTAATACTATATCTCCTCGTCACTTGCGTCGCGGCGGTGCTTGACCTTCTTGGTTGGCTACTCCTGGACGCGTGGACGATCTGCGAGCTAGCGTGATCTGGTGACACCGGTCCGCTATCAATGCAAAGCATGCGGGAATCTGACCCGCTTTGACGTCGTGGTTACGCGCCGCACCCGCGCCTTTCATCACTTCAGTGTGGGTGGTGAGGTTGCGATCGAGGACGAGGAGGTCCTTTACGAACAGGTCGAGGAGGTTGCCTGTCGCTGGTGTGGTAACGGTGGTGCCGTCGAACAGGTTGATTCAACGCTCTCGGTTCCTGCTCCGTCAAGAGACCAGGACTGAGGTTCGCTGGAAGTGTCACACCCCTAGTGCATAGTGGTCCCATGACAGTGAACACAGGAATAACTACCAAAGATACAGATGCAGGCAAAGGCATAGAAGCCGCAGGTGCACGAGGACGGCTCCGGCAGGCGTCCCAGGAGAGAAAGGCCCGGTGTGGGTCATTTTCTACACGCGTGGCGTCCGACTTGCGAAGGGTGACGATCGACTGCGACGAGTGCGTTATGGCTGGAACGCATGCATGTGATGACTGCGTAGTCAGCTATATCGTCAATCGCGATGTAGCTGACTGCCTGGTGATGGACCTAGATGAGGTCCGGGCAATGCGTTTGCTAGCAGAGGGCGGCCTTGCTCCCCGGCTGAGGTATGTCTCAGGTACTAGCTGAATGGCAGCGAATGCGATCAAGCGCGACGAGCGCTATGGCGAGTTGGCGATGCTTGCCGGTGAGTTGCGTGAGATCGGCATAAGTTCCGGCCTGGATGCTGTCGGGATTACCGATGCCTCGGCGTTCTTGTCCACCAGGAAGGACTTAGAGGATCGTAAGGTTTTGGGGCTTCACGGCGGCATGCACTTCACGTACGGCCATCCGGAACGCTCTACCGATCCTGGCATGGTTCTTAAGGGAGCTCGTTCGATGGTGGTGGGCGCTCGTTCGTACGGGCGATCTCTCGCATTGCAGCGAGGCAACGAGACCGAGCAGGGGGAGCAGAGCGAGGGGTGTCGGCGGGGGTGCGAGAATGACCAGCCGGTTGGGCCTCTCGGTCGTGTCGCGCGGTACTCCTGGCAGGACCAATACACTCCGCTGCGAGCCTCCCTTGAGGCCATGTCCGCTACTCTCGAAGAACATGGCTTCAAGTCGCTGGTGCTTGTTGACGACAACCGTATGGTTGACAAGGCAGCGGCTCACAGAGCAGGCCTGGGTTGGTTCGGCAAGAACACGCTGATGCTGCTGCCGGGAAGGGGATCGTGGTTTGTCATAGGCTCCGTTCTTACCGATGCTTGCCTAGCGCCAGCTGAGCGTCCCCAGCCCGACGGATGCGGCAGCTGTAACCGCTGCATGTCTGCATGTCCTACCGGTGCGTTAGTCGCACCTGGTGTCCTCGATGCACGAAGGTGTCTCGCATGGCTCTTGGAGGCGCCTGGCTCATTCCCCACAGAGCATCGGGTAGCGCTGGGTGATCGGATTTACGGGTGCGACATTTGCCAGGAGGTATGTCCGGTGAATGTCAGAAGTGATCGTCGAAGCCCGCCGCCTCCTCCGGGTCCAGACGATGAGCAGGTTGTCGATCTTGCCTGGGTCCTGCAGGCAAGTGACGAGGATCTGGTTTCCAGGTTCTCGAGGTGGTACATCCCGCGGAGACAGGCACGCTACGTGCGACGCAACGCCTTGGTTGCCCTTGGAAACTCTGCGGATGGAGATTCCCCGGCTGTAGAGAGAGTGCTTCAGCTGGCGCTGCGTGACACGGACCCTCTTGTGCGCGAGCATGCTCAGTGGGCCGCGAAGAGGCTAGGTCGGTTGGATCTCCTGGGTGATGTAGGCGAAGACGATGCCCAATTCGGTGTCGGCTTCATTGGTGATGCCGAGGCTATCGCGAAGGTCGAGCCTGTGGCGAGTGGGACTCAGACAACTCGCTCGTCTACAGCGGCGGTCTCCCATGGCGTCAGGTAGTAACTGTCCACTTGGCACACCTGCTCGTCACGAATGACTTCCCGCCAAAGGTGGGTGGCATCCAGTCGTACCTCTGGGAGCTCTGGCGCCGCTTGGACCCCGGAACCTTTGCGATCTTGACCTCATCGCATCCTGGCGGAGGAGAGCTGGACAAACGCCAGGCGTTCCGCGTGGAGAGGATGAAGGCGTCGCTGTTGCTCCCGACTGCCGGAGTACGAAGGCGTGTCGTGGACCTTGCCGGAGAGATCAACGCAGACCTTGTTGTACTGGATCCTGCGCTGCCGATCGGATTGATCGGCCCCGGCCTTGCAAGGAGGGGGATTCCCTATGCCGTGGTGCTTCACGGAGCAGAGGTCGCTGTGCCGGGCAGGCTGCCGATTGCGAGCGGGGCGCTCTCTTTTGTTCTAAGGCATGCCGTTCTTGCTGTGTGTGCTGGCGGCTACCCTGAGGCAGAAGCACGTCGTGTAGCAGGAAAGGACATGCCCAGGGTAGTGAATATTCCTCCGGGCGTGGACGTTGAGCGGTTCGTTCCCCTGGACGATCAAGAGCGCGAGAAGGCAAGGGCGCGTTTCGGGATTGCCTCCGGGGCTCCACTCGTTGTCAGCGTAAGCCGCCTTGTGCCTCGTAAGGGCTTGGACATCCTGATTGATGCCGCTGCGATGCTGCAATCCAGCTTTCCGGGACTGATGGTGCTGATTGGGGGCGCCGGAAGGGACCGGGGCCGCCTCGAATCGAGAGCGCGAGCGAAGCGCTCGCCCGTTCGTTTCTTGGGTATGGTGCCTGATAGCGACTTGCCGGCGTTGTACGGTTGCGCCGACGTGTTCGTGATGGCCTGCAGGCAGAGGTGGAACTCCTTCGAGCAGGAAGGCTTTGGTATTGTGTTTCTGGAAGCTGCTGCTGCGGGGATCCCGCAAGTTGCAGGTAGGAGTGGCGGAGCGCACGAAGCGGTTGTGGATGGAGTCACCGGGTTTGTTCTTGACGACCCGAGCGACGCGTCGGAGCTTGCTCGGGTTACTGGCACGCTCCTTGCTGACGACGGACTACGGTGTCGTATGGGGCGGGTTGCACGGCGAAGAGCATCAACCGACTTCGACTACGACCAGATGGCTCGACGTCTAGCTCGGGCACTAGGTGAAGCTGTGGTATGAGGTGTAGGAGAGATTGGGAATGGTTGCTGAAGATCGCGAGGGGCGAGGTAGCTCTATTGGACGCAGCGCTCGCAAGCGCGACACAGTTAGGGTCAGGCAAAGCCTGCGCTACGGACTAGGGGTTGGCCCTGAAACTCCGACGCCCACTCATTCTGTGACTGTTGCGAGCGGGAGGCCGTGCTGGCTGGCAGGGAGGGAAAGTGGCTGAAGAAGTTGTCGAGCGTGTAGTTGTTCGCGCACCGCTGAAGCGTTGCTACGAGGTCGTCAGCCAGATCGATGGCTACGCAGAATGGGTACCTCACATGAGAGAGGTCGAGGTGCTCGATCGCGATAGGAAGAAGCGCCCGAAGAGAGTCGCCTTCAAGGTGGGGGCCTTCGGAAGGAGCACGAGCTACACGCTTGACTATGACTATTCGAGTGCCCCGCGCGGGCTTTCATGGGTGCAGGTGGACGGCGACCTGATGAGCAAGCTTGACGGCAGTTATGCCTTCGACGAGCTATCTGACGGTTCCACCGAGGTTACATACCGCCTAAAGGCGGAATTGAAGGTTCCCCTCCCCGGTTTTGTGAAGAAGCGGGCAGAGAGCCTAGTTATGCATGCCGCCCTGGCTGATCTCAAGACTCGAGCAGAGGCGCTCGCAGCGCAGGAGCCCGCTTGAGCTAAATGCGGCCGCATCCCCTGTTCTTTACGTAAGAGGGGGTCAAGGCCGCGTAAGACAAATGCGCACCTATCCGAGGAACCGTTACACCCCTGGAGTCGTATCGAACATATCCTCGCAATACCGAGTAGTCCGCTAGCAAGCCGTGAGGTCGTACGCACAGCCATTGTCCCCGTCACGCTGTCGGCAGCTCGCTACCGGCGAGCCCACGACGCTCATCACGTTGCAGCTGGTCTATGGGGCGAGGCGCTGAACTGGGTACATGGGGAGTGGAAAGCAAAGCACAACCCAGGCAAGTACGACATCCGAGCGTTCCTCACCTCGATCCCACAAGAACAATGCCCGCTCCATGCTCACATGGCTGAGGCGATTGGATACGACCTCTACGAAGTGATCAAGACCTCTCGCACCAATCGCAAGAATGGGATGAGAGTGCGTTCTTCCTGGGGGAAGAAGAACTACGGACCGCCATCGTTCTCAAAGCACTTTGGCTGAAGGTGCGCTCTGGCCACAAGCTCAACCTATCTCTCGGACAGGCAATACCTGGCACCCGTGTTGGCATTGTCACACATGGAGGGCCTTGTTGGTGCCAAAGCGGTGCCAGTGGCTCTCTGTAGCGAGATCCAGCTCTGCTGGAACTAGTGTAGTGTCACACAAATAGCCTGGTAGTTATAGTATGGTTCTTGTATGAACCATGCTGCGACTGCGCTGAAGTTGACCGATGGCCAAAGGCTCACCTTGGAGGTGTTGGC
>JAJZXF010000033.1 GCA_021802485.1 Actinomycetes bacterium
CAGGGCCGGGAAGTGGGAACGAAGAGACGGACACCAGCGCCGTAGAGGGGGCCGCATGATACAAGTCATGCCTGGACCTCACGGTAGACGGTCCGGAAGCTCGGCCCTTCAAGGCCGAGTAGTTCACAAGGCTTCGAGGTATGTCCTCGAAGACCAATGCACCAAGGGCCAACGTTCGATGGCAGCCGGTGCGTACGCAAGACATAGCGTGCAGAACCGCGCAACACTGACATGTGAAAGTATTGAAGATACGAATAGTTCGGCGCCGTCGCAACCGCACATCTGAAGTGGGGTGCTCTGTTTAGTAGGCGCGGGCTATGTGGGCAATCAGATGGGGGTCGTCGTCGCGTTCTGGCAAGGACCCGTCGGGCCTTGTTAGGCAGCGCACGCTCGTTCCATGTTCGTTGAGGGTTGCTTCTCCGCCAGGTCCTATGGCCGACCAGGCCATCCTGGCCCAGCCGGAGGTTGACGCGTCGATCGCATCTTCAATGGTCGTAACGTCGACCGTTCGCTCAACTTGGCGGTTGGCGGCTTCATCGAACAGCCGCTGCTGGTCATCAGCGAGAGCGCTGGCGACGAGGCTTGGCACTGCGTCGATGCTTGCCGAGGTCTTGCTGGCGTCAAATCTGCGCGCAATAGTGACCTGGCCTTTGGAAAGTTCCCGAGGGCCAAGCTCGAGGCGGATGGGGACTCCAGCGAGTTCTGAATCGACAACTCGCCGTCCAAACGCCAGGTCAGTACGGTCGTCAATGTTGGCCCTCACTCCAGCGCCAACAAGATCGCGGGTCAACCGCGTTGCCGCGAGCGCTACGCCGTTTTCGTCACGGACCACCATTACAGTTGCTTGCACGGGTGCGAGAGCTGGCGGCAGCCGCAGGCCGCGGTCATCCCCGTGGCACATGATCACTCCTCCAACCATGCGGGTCGAGGTTCCCCACGATGTTGTCCACGCAAACTCGAGCTTGCCGTCAGCGGACAGGTAGTCGATATTGAACGCGCGAGCGAAGTTCTGTCCAAGCTCGTGGGTCGTGCCCATCTGGAGGGCTTTCCCATCGCCCATCATGGCTTCGAGGGTATAGGTTGCTGTAGCTCCTGCGAACCGCTCGCGAGCCGTCTTGATTCCCACCACCACTGGCATCGCGAGCACGTTGACCATGAAATCTTGGTAGACCTCGTGAAGGACACGGCGCGCATACGCCTGCGCGTCGGCGTTGGTGGCATGGGCGGTGTGGCCTTCCTGCCAGAGGAACTCGCTCGTCCGGAGGAAGATTCGTGGTCTCAGCTCCCAGCGCACGACGTTTGCCCATTGATTGAGAAGTAGTGGCAGGTCGCGATAGCTCTGTACCCACTTCGCGAGGTACTCGCCGATGACGGTCTCGCTGGTTGGCCTGATGACGATTGGCTCCTCCAGTTCCTTGCCGCCAGCAAGCGTGACTACCGCTAACTCGGGAGAGAAGCCCTGCACGTGCTCGGCCTCTCGTTGTAGGTAGCTGTTGGGGATGAACAGCGGGAAGTAGGCATTGCGAGCACCCGCCGCCTTGATGCGGGAATCGAGGTCAGCCTGCATGCGTTCCCAAATTGCGTACCCAGCTGGCCGTATCACCATGCTGCCTCGTACAGGGCCAGACTCAGCTAGTTTCGCTTTTGACACGACATCCTGGTACCAGCGCGGGAAGTCCTCGGCACGCGGAGTCAGCACTCTCGACATGAGTGCGAAGCTTACATCAGGCGGTTGCCAGCCGACCGCTACTACCCGATCAGCGTTCTTCGATGGACATCTCTGGCGGTGGATGGTTGCCTTGTAACGGGTTCCTGGCGATCGGCTCTCCGTTCGCAGCATGCCGGGAACCGCGTCGAAGCCAGAGAAAGGCTGCTGCCGAGAAACCGATGGCGCTCATTGTGAGCCCCGCAGCCTCGACCAGCTTGGAACCTAGGTGTGGCTGTGCGAGCCAGAAATACTCGTCTGTGAAACGTGACAGTCCCCACAGACCCGCGGCAATTGCGAGGACGAAACCTTCGGGGCGGTCTGCGACAGCGTGTTCTATCCAGATCAAGATGCCGAAGATAGCAAGGCACTCCAGCGACTGGAAGATCGGCACGGGAACTCGTCTGCCTTGCTGACCCCAGTAGTGCATCCCGTACCACGCGTTCGTCCTGTATCCGCCGCCTCTGTACATGAGCTGTGGTCCGAGAATGCGACCGAGAGACCAACTGGCTACCAGTACCGGCGCAGCAATGTCCATGCATTTCACCAGTGTGAGTTCAGGACAGCGCTTTCTAGCTATGGCAAGTCCAGTTGGTATTGCGAACAGGAGGCCACCGAACGAGGAGAGGCCTCCTTCCCAGATGGCCGGAATTTGTACAAGATGCTGGAGGTAGTAGCCGAGATTTGCCAGCACGTGGACCACTCTGGCCCCGAGGATCGCTGAGATGACTACCCAGAAGAAGGTCGTGGCCAGCCAGTTCGTTGTATAGCCGTGTTTGCGTAACCGCCGTTCCATGTATCGGAACCCAAACCAGAAGGTGATCGCAAGCCCGATGCCGTACATATGAAGGGTAAGCGGTCCTAGCGAAAATTCGTATGGTATGGCCCTCACGTCCACGGCCTCCAGTCGAGCCTGTTGCTGGAATTCAGATTCAGCTTCTGAGTGTTCATGTCGGCATTAGCATTAACAAAAGGGTCCCCACGCAGCCGTTGAAAGGTCGGCACATAGCAGTCCTGGTATCGAGTGGGCGGGGTTGGGGGGTCATCTTGTGCGTGAGGCTTACTTTATCCCATTGCTGCATGGAGCTAACATCACCCGCGCTCGCTGGAAAACTTGACGGACATCACAGGCTTGTCTGGGATTCACAAGGACGGTCATGTTGGGTGGCCAGTACCAGATGTTGAGATTGCTGGATGCAATGCCTCTGTTCTCGTCCCGTCCTTGGTGGGCAAGCCTGCAGTGGCGCGGGTTTCGTCGGTGTTCCGGCGGCGTTCAGGTACCTCTCAGGCCGGATGTGGCATGCTGGAAGAGTTGTAACGGCGGTCCCGGGTAAGGCCGCGGTCCCGGGCTACGCTGTTGAGTGCTACCACGCCTTTGAACGAGAAACATGATGAGTATAAGACGGAGAGTTGCGAGAGTTTGACGACAACAGCATCTGACCGGGGATCTGGAGAGGCAGGGGCACCTGTGGCATCGCGCAAGCAGTTGCCGGAAGCCCGGAATCGGCGCGGCGTGTATGTTCGTCCAGACTCAGCTCCACGTCGCAGGCAAGAGAGCGCTGGGTCGGGGAACGGGAGCATCCGCTCCCGCGAACCTCGGCATGGAGCCAGCGAAACGAATGGCGTTACTGGGGCGGCTCAAGATAGCGCAAGTGGCGTTAGCGTACAAGTTCGCGGCGCGCCCACTGATGTCCGCACCGCGAATGGTGAGCGAACCCATGTAAACGGAAGCTCGCGGGCGGCGTACTCACGTGCGAGAGCGGGCAACGGGAGATCAGCCGGAATAGGCAGTCGAGGCACGCGCAGCCTAGGTGCGGGCGGGCGTACGCTGAATGACCCTCCTGCTATCGCGCTGGAGCGAAGCCGATCCTCCGCACGCCGGCCGACACGCCGGCAGGTGCGACGGCGGAGAATACTTGCGGTGCTTGTCATCCTCTTAGTTGTGTTGAGCCCGCTTGAGGTGTCTTACGCGAATGCGATGACGGCACCGGGAACCCTTGGATTGGGTGTGAGGACTGTTGAGTGGATTCGAGGCCATGGTGGCGCGAGCGTTGTAGCTCTCGCCGAAAAGGTCTGGTATAGCATCAACACGCCCCCAAAGGGAGGTCGTCCGAAGGCAGGCCTGATCCCGACCGCGGTTCCACCAGCAGTCCCAGCGTCTGACGTCGGGCCTCCACACCTACCGTCACCTTCGCCAATCGTCCCAATCGCCTCGCCCCCGTTGCCTGGTGAGGGGGTCTGGCACCCGATTGGTGCTCCAGTTAACGGCATCCCGGCCGCATATGCAGCGTTCATTCGTCCCGATTCTGTTCACACAAGCCTTGTTGCAGGAGTGGTCTGGATGGACACAGCACTCCTTCGTGCGACTCAGTTCGCGGGTGGCCAGGTTCCCGGGAAGGGAACCACATGGCCGCACATGTCACCGATCCCAACCTCGGCTTCGATGAACATGATAGCTGCGTTCAATGCCGGCTTTCGCATGAGCGAGTCCCAAGGCGGGTTCTACATGGGTGGCCGGACCGCGGTTCCGTTGAGGAATGGGGCTGCGTCGCTTGTCATATACAACAACGGAACGGCTACCGTTGGCGCATGGGGGAAGAACGTCTTTATGGCCCCTGACGTTGCTTCGGTGCGCCAGAACCTGACGTTGATCGTCAACCATGGCAAGACGATGCCAGGCCTGCGGCACTCTGCCTATACAAATTGGGGGGCAACGGTTGGCAACCAGGTCCTGGTGTGGCGTTCCGGTTTGGGGGTCACTGCCAACGGTGCTCTCGTTTATGTCGGCGGACCTGGACTGAGTGTGTACACTCTCGCGCGGTTGCTCGCACGAGCGGGTGCCGTGCGGGGTATGCAGCTTGACATTAATACCGACTGGGTGAACTTCTTCTATTTCCATCCCCAGCCAGGTCAACCAGCTTCACCGTCGAATGGGAAGAAACTCCTGCCGGATATGATCCGCCCGGTCACGCGTTATTTCGAACCGACTGCACGAGACTTTGTGGTGATGTCAGCTCGTTGAAAGCCGATGAGGTTGGGGCGAGTGGTGTAAAGGTTTGCTGCATGGTGCGTCCTGAAGGCTGTATCAGACTAGCGGGTGCGAGTCGTCCCCCCCGCCTGGATAATCGCTTTAGAACCTCGCCAGCAGGCCTCGGTTCATTGTCGAGAGGCTGCGAGTCAAGAGACGGAGATAAGGGGGGGCAATAGTCTTTCTGGAGGGGAGTGAGCGTGCGGGCCGTAATGCCATCGAGTGCGAGTCCTGCAGCCTCGTCAGCAATGAAGTTGAGTCCCAGTGAGTGGTGTACGAGCAGGTGGGCTGAGGGGGACCGAGCGGTCAGTGGCGATTTCCATGCCAAGAGAGCCTGGTGCCGCTAGCAGAAAGGAAGAAGCGGCCGAGCGATTCCTTGCGGAGCCGGCTCAGTGACGCTGCCTATCCGCTGGCAGGAGAGTGAAACGCTCGCCGTCCAGGGATCGCAGTGCACGGAAGTGACGCTCGTCAAAGGTGAGGAGCCGCCGAGTTCCGTACTGCCGTGCGGCTACGACCACGCTGAGGTCCGACAGCCCGACGTCAAGATCCTCATATCGACGTTCTAGATCCGCTACCACACGGTGGTCGTTCGCGTCCATGTGGGCGACAGTAAAGCGGCCTGCGGCGAGATCGTCGAGGAATGCAAGCCGAGAGCAACGGCCGAGTCGGCGACCGAGCAGATAGTCAACCTCCGCAGTGACCGGAGCTGGGATTACGAGATCGCCAGGCTCGTCTCGGAGCAACGCTTCGATCGCCGGACGTAACCGATCGCGCCGGTCAGCAACCGCAACCAGCGGTGCAGCGTCAAGGATGACCGTCAACCGCCGAAGCCCTCGAGCAGATCAACCTCGGATAGGTCAGCAATCGAGGTGCCCGGACCATCAGCGCTGCCAACGATCGCGAAATTGCGGTCACCGTGCCGTGTCGGCTCATAGACCCGTATAGCGCGTCGGATCACTTCCGCATGAGAAGTCCCTTCCCGTTCGGCCAGGCCGGCAACTCGGGCAATCTCGTCTGGACTCAAATAGACACTCGTCTTGTGCACCAATGTAGGGTATCACGTAGGGCACCCGACGGCAAACGCCCTTGCGCCGGTGAACCTCGCCCGCCCTGACGGACGGGGCTTCTAATCCTGCCGTCTGGCTTGGGTTGGCTGACATCGCGCACGTCACGCGACCGCGACCAACGGGTCTGGCTCCGAGGAACTGGTGGATGAGTTTGCTAGTGTCACCTCACCTGCTCGTACACCACTCACTGGGACTCAACTTCAGCAAAGACTATTTGTGTAAGCCGATGGTGGAAGTCGTGCGGAGGCAGACAGGGTCAAAGTACTGATGATCGCTGCGAGGAGCGCGGCAGAAGGAGAGGGCCCCGACTTCAATGACGCTGATCATTGCCTCAACTTGTGTGGGGGCATGGCCGGGGCCGCCCGACCCCCGTTTGCTCCTTGCGCTCAGCCGGAATGTTTCAGGGTTGGCCGACACCGGCTAGGTTCGAGTACCAGATTGGCGTGAACATAACGTTCGTTCCTGTTTGTTCTGCTTGGATCATGGTGCCGGGGCCCACGTACATTGCCTCGTGTTGGCTTCCGCCGGGTCCGTAGAACAAGACGTCTCCAGGCTGGATGTCGGCGAGCGGAACGTGTGCCATCGCATTGAACTGCGCTCCAGAGTAGTGCGGTAAGGAGACTCCCGCCTGACTCCATGCCCACATGACCAGGCCAGAACAGTCGAAGCCGACACCTGGGGTAGCTCCGCCCCAGACGTACGGTACTCCGAGCTGGCTCTCTGCAGCGCGGACAGCGGCTTCACCGGCGCCGCTCCCGGTGCTCGGGATGCTGGGCGGCAGGACGGTGGACGAATTGGTCACAATCGGTCCCACAGGGGGCTGGGCCTGGGCCGCTTGCTGGGCAGCTTGTGCTTGAGCGACGAGGGTAGCAAGCCGTCCTTTAACTTGAGACAACATAGCCCGATCGTGGGCCGTAGCCGTTATCGCTGCTTGACGAGAGTTTGCTACCGTAGCGAGGGCGGATCGCGCCGCGTGCTGGCTGTTGGAAAGCTGAGCTTTGCGTTTTGAGAGGACGCCGATCGCGGTGTGTAGCCGGTCCAAGGCGTTGGTCATCCCACCTGCTGCTACGCTCATGTACTCACTGCGAAGAGCCAGTTTGCTCTGGCTGTTCGCGCTCAAGAACAGCTGAATGTTGTTGGAGGCGTTCCCATCTACGTAAGCGTTGATTGCCTCGGAACGCAGCACCTTCCTTGTTGTCTGAACGTTCGAGACCGCCTGAGCAAGGGATGCCTTGGCTTGTGCAAGTTGGTGCTCCACGCTTTGAAGTTGAAGCCTTGCCTGGTCGTAGCGTTCGGATAGCACATTGATAAGTGTTCCCTGAGCGCTGATCCGTTGGGCGAGTTGAGCTGCCTCGGCCTTTAGCGAGGGGATCGATGTGGCGCCAGCCGGGTTCTGCCCGATCAGCGCGGGGAAGGCTAAGAGCGTAAACGCCACCACAGTCAAGGTGATTCGTCGGAATCTCTTGAAGCTGCCTGCGCTGGCGGTCAATACTGCACTCCGGCAGCCATTAATTGCGTTGCGAATCCCACCGTTCGTATCGTTTGTTCCCACGACTGTCACAATGGAACCCTTTTCTATCAAACATGTGCCACGTGGCGCAAGCGTAGCTGTGCCACAGCACGAGAAAACAGGCGTGCATAAGTGCGCGACCCGCCTTTTCGTGCTGTGGCGCGGGTACGCTAAGAACGGTTGCAAAGAGCCCTTTGGCCAGTTGGAAAATGAGGGAGAACTGGAAAGGAGTGGAATCATGAGCCAAGGTGGCATGCGAGCTCTCGTCCGAATGACCCCCGCTGAGCTGCAGGAGTTCCTAAACGAGCGAAGGACGATGAGTGTTGCGACCCTGCAGAGATCAGGCAGGCCGCACCTAGTTGCGATGTGGTACGGCTTTGCTTGGGACGCGCCCGTGTTGTGGACCTATGCCCAGTCTCAGAAGGTGGCCAACATTCGTCGTGACCCCAGGGTTACCTGCTTGGTTGAGGATGGGGGGAGGTACGAAGAGCTGCGTGGGGTGGAGCTAGTGTGCACTGGAGAGATTCGTGATGATCCGCAGGACGTGATCACTGCAGGCCGCAGCGTATATGAGAGATATCTTGGCCCGCTGGATTCGCAGGGGATTGAGAAGGTCGCGAAGATGAGCGTGAAGCGGGTGGCAGTTCGGCTGGATATCCAAGAGAGCGTGTCTTGGGACCACAGAAAACTGCGCCGAGCATACTGACGGTTTGGCTCGGTCAGTGAACCTGTGAATCTTCCCTCAAGGGGGGCAATTGCTGGTCAATAATTCAACCATGCCCAACGTACGCATGGTCCTGGGTGCTGCGAGAGCGTGAGTTTGGCCGAGCAGGGCTTTACTCAAGACATTTCATCAGCGTGTAGTTTCCCACCACAGAGACGTTTCCAGTGGCTGCGGTCCGGGTGCACGAGCAGACGGCCTTAGTCGTTCCTATGCCGCACCGTCTGCTCCCAAAGTGGTCCTGGGTTCGACGAAAGGGTGCACTCTCGAGCAGGAAAGGAACTTCGCCTGGGTCGTAGCGTCGACATGTTGGGATCGAGGCGAAAGGGCGAGCTTGCGTCAATTACGTAATGGCGGGCACCCGGGGTTAGCTACTTCGTTGCGGATCCGGCAACAACCTTCCTCAGTACTGATGCACCGGAGTGTTCTACGTCACGGGTCGCGGTCAGCAGCACAAGGCGTTGCCCGGCAGCCAGATCGCGCAGCCGGACAACGGCTGACGCACCGGGTTCGCAAGCAAGTTCCGTCTGATAACGGTGGGCGAACTCGGTCGAGAGTGCCGGATCGTGCCCGTACCAGCGGCGCAGTTCGGTGCTTGGGGCGACGTCCTTTATCCACTCGTCACAGTCGACCGAGGCCTTGGTGAGTCCACGAGGCCATAGCCGATCGACGAGCACCCGGTGCTCGTCTGGACGCCGACCTGGGTCATTGTAGACTCGCACTACCTCGACATTCGGTCTGGATGCGGTCGCGCTCACCGGGTTCGCAAACCGAGGGAACGAGCCGCGTCCTCGCTCACCATCCCTGGGTTCCACTGCGGCTCCCATACGACCCGCACCTCCACAGCGACGCTCCCGTCAACGGCATCGGCGATGGCTGCACGGGTCATCTCAGTTAGCAACTCCGACGCGGGGCAGCCGGGTGTCGTCATCGTCATCTCCACGATCAACGCACTGTCCTCGTAACGTACGCCGTAGACAAGGCCGAGCGACACGATGTCGAGGTTCAGCTCCGGGTCGTACACGCCTCGCATTGCCTTCCAGGCTGTGTCGAGTAGGTCCGACGTCGCAAGCGCAATCCGTTGCGGTTCCACACGGGGTTGCATTTCGGGCTCGTCCGTCGATTGGATCACAGGCTCTTTGCTGTCGGGGCTCGTCATGACGGCCGCCGGAAGGTGACGCGCCAGTCGCCTCCACCAAGGTCCTCTGCATCGTAAGTGAACCCTTGGGAGGAGAGCACCCCTTCCAATGGCACGGGCTCGAACGGAGCAATAACTACGAGATCCTCGCCTTCGCAGAGAGTCCCAGCTGCAGCCATGATCGTCTCGAAGGGCTCAGCCCCCGACGCAATGATCGGGCGGGCGTCGACAGTTGCCATTGCCTTCTCCTTTCCTGGCCATCGGGAGGTCCTCGATGTGCCCTAGTTTTTCTATCTAAAAGTAGAACTTACCAGGAATGACCAGACCACAAGTTCCGGCGCTTCTGGGTTCTCTGTGGGTGAATGAGCAGAGCGGGTGTGCGTTGTCGCTGTGTCGTACGACCCGGTCCGCACCGATGACGGCTGTCCAGCTTTATTCGGGTCTGGGACAGTCTGTTTGGTCGAGGTGAGTGGCGTTATTGTGATTCTCGTACACCGCGTCGCTAGTCCCGGGATGTGAAAGCGATCTTCGTGTGCATGGCCAGCAAGCTGGTCGTGCTAGCTGCCAGAGGGATAACTACCTTCTTCCAGGGTTTCGAGGGTGTCTCTCGCTCCATAGTTTCTTCACTGGAGGCTTTCGCATCCCCTGCGCGTGGCCCCAAGTAGCCTTCGTGACCCAGCACGGGTCGTGCTTCGGGGCCGAAATGGTCATCGCGGACTACACAAGTTCGACAGTTTTCTGAAGGCTGGTGGGCACGGCCGGCTCTGCTTTGAAACTCTGCTCGATGCTAGAGATATACTCATGAGGTGGTTACGAGTGGCATCACGGCGTGGAGGCGAAAACGCAGTCAGGAGCGCAACGCCTAGATGGCTGAAGGCTACGGTGACCGTGGTCATTGACGAGGTGCCTGATGGTGCAACCGTACGCTTTGGAATCGAGGACCCCCCCAGGTTCCTTTGCCGACAGAACTATGACCTCGGGCTCGCTGGCGCGCTACATCAGCGGACCGTGCAAGTGCGGCCTTCTAGGCACATGCATGTTGGTGCCACAAGAACAAGACCGCCGGGCGCTTCGGGCATCGCGTGGGACGCGGTGCATGAAGAGTTTGCGACGTGGATCGCGGGACCGGAGGTGGAGCCAAGCGATCTTGAACCGTTCTTGAACTTGGCTTGCGCGGCGAAGGCCATGGCTTCGCTGTTTGAATCGGCTGGCGATGGCTGCTGAGGCCGGGTCTCCAGCGGTCAGGACCGCTGGATCTTGGGGGAGCCGTCCGGCCGGGGTACCAGCCGCGGTGCCGCCACCGTCGGTCCCTATCGCATTCCTTGCTTCGGCGTCAGCGGGGCTGGTGGTCTGTGGCGGCGCGTGGATCTGGGCTCGAAGCGCCGCGGCTGCGGACCCCAATGCTGATCCCGTCGTCGCCGCGGTGCACTTTGGTGTCCTGGCGACGCTTGCCATGGGGGTCCTTGGTGCGACCCATCAGTTCACCCCGGTCATAACCGGCAGGCCGCTGCGGTCATTGCTCCTTGCGAGAGTGACTTTCGTGACCTGGCTGGCAGCGTCGTGGATGCTGCCGGTCGGGATCGCAACCGAGCAGCTTGGCGTTACCGCTACCGGTGGCGCACTCGCGGGAGTAGCCATTGTCGTGCTGGCGGTGAACCTCAGCGCGCCACTCGCGGTGCGAGGGAAAGGCGCTCCGGTGATCGCTCTGCGCTTTGCTGTTGCGGGCGCGGTGCTGACCACGTTCCTCGGCGTGGCCTTCGTCGGCGATCGCCAGGGCAACTGGTTCGCGCTCTCCGGCCATGCTGACCTGGCAATGGGCGTTATCGGGATGTTCGGCTGGCTGGGGATCACCTACGTAGGTGTTGCCGAGAAGCTATGGCCGATGTTCATGCTGGCGCACCTCCCCGCGGGACGTCGCGCCGGGAGCGCTGCGGTATGGACGATCCCGATTGGAGCGGCAGCCCTTGCCGCAGGGCTGGGCTGGAGCATCCTTGGCTTGGCGTGGGTCGGGGCGGGGATTCTCGCTTTCGGCCTCGGTGCCCACGTCGTGTCGTTGTGGACCCACGTCCGGCACCGGCGCCGCAAGGCCGATCTACACCTTGTGTTCGTCATGACGTCAGCTGCGTTTCTGCTGGCTGGCGTGGTGCTGGCACTTGCAGGAGTGCTGGTGGTCGGCCGCCACTACGACCAGGGCGTGGCGCTGGTAGCGGCCGCGATGGCTGCCTTCGGGTGCTGGCTACTCGAAACACTGGTAGGCCACGCCCACAAGGTCGTGCCGTTTATCGCCTGGTCAGCATTACGGGCACGTGGGATTGCTGAAGGCCCGTCAGGAAAACCGCTCATGTTTGCCGACCTTTACGACCACCGCTGGGCCGTTGCGACCTACGTCACCACGACTGGTGGTAGCGGCGCGCTGTGCGTGGGACTCGGCGCCTCGCTTCCAGCGGCGACGGGTGTAGCTGGGCTTCTGTTCATCTTTACCGGCATCGTGGTGGCTGCCAACCTGTCCATCCGCCCGTTACGCTTGTTGGCTTCAGGACGCTCTAGTGAAAACCGTCGTGTAGGTGCAAGTGCCGCTGACCAACCGGCTTCCCGAGGGTGAGCGGTCTGAGGAGCGCACGGTACCTCTCGCCTACACAGCCCTAGTTGCGAGGCTGAGGTGATGTGTTGCGGTACTCCTCGTTGCCGCCAAGCGGCTCGCTATAGTGACTATCCCCTGAGGTCGGCTGCGATGCAGAGTCTTCTTGGTGGCTCAGAGGATGAAGTCGCGTTGATCGGGTCGGAGGTCACTTCCCCCAAGTCGGCTCAGAGCTGATGCTCTAGTCAAGGAGACCTGAACGTGTGAGTCAGGCAGCACTTGGACTCGTCCTTCTTGGGTGCGGTAGTCAGGTAGGGTCCTCGCTCAGCTCCTTGTTGAGCGACAGGTCATTTGATCACGACAACGACACAGAGCGCGAGGATGGAATCCATCGCATGGACGCCTACATCGTCGCCGACGAGGAAACTGTCAAGGCCGCAGACGACCCTCACATGCTGGACTTTCGGCCTTGACAGGAACGAGAGGCGACGCACAATGTGGCCATGGCGTTGGTGCCGGCCGTGCTCACGTTGAATGTCTCCCCGTGCTCATTTAGCGTGGCGGTCGACACTCCTTGGGACGAGGTCCGCGATGAACCACCCACGAATGCTCAAGTCCCACAGTCACGGTTTGATCAACGCTCGCTGCGGTCATGCATGTGGAGTCACGGGCCGGCCAATGCGCACTCGCCAGACGTGGGGTCCTTGTTCGAGGTAGTCCCAGGTGTACTTGCCGGCATGCTCTGCTTCGAACTGGTAGCGGAGCGGCTTGGGATTGTGGTCGTTGATGAGTACGAACCCGTCACCGGGGACAAGCGCATCGTATGCAGCGAAGATCGAGTCATGGCGATGGGCAGGCGCGAGCTTTCGCACGTCGAGCATGCTGGCAGTGGATTCGCCGGTCTTCTTGGGAGTCGAGAAGGCGATCGGCTCGTTCGAGACTGGGCGGACCAGCCGATGAAGCGCGGCAGTTACACGTTCAGCGAGGTCGGGTCTCGGGATCCGGATCGTCGCCCAGGTCTGGGCAGCGAGTCGGCAGGCCCGATCAGAATGGCCGGCCTCGGCCAGCAGGTTGCTCGCCTCCATTAGGAGTCCGACGAGGGTGGTGTCGGTGTCGGGAGTCGAGACATCCCCTGCTGTTGAGCTCTCATGTTGGGCTGCATCGGTGAGCAAGTGCATCTGTACCAGCAGGTCCGACAGACTAACCGTATCGTTTGACTGGAGCGCTGGTAGGAGGAGATCGTTCTCCTTCGCCACATGAGTGCTGAACAGCCTCTCGATTGACGCGGCATGATTAGTGACATCCGCGGGGCTCTGCGATGTCGCCAGAGCTTCGACTGACGTTGCAAGCTCGCGATGCTCTGCGATCATCACTTCCACCGTGCTTGCAAGATCGGGCAGGCTTCTGGCGGCCTCGTAGATAGAGTGCTCTTCAGCGATTGCGTGTGGGAGGACCTCCTTGGCCAGGTACGCGACCAACTCGCTTTGTGCCGCCTCGTGGGGGCCGTTCTTAGCTACGGATTCTCGAAGGGCAACCACGCGCTGTGTCACCTGATCTTCGAGGGTGCGGTGATGGGCCAACATCGCCTTGAAGGCGTCGGCGTCCGTGATGGTCACGTGATGATCCTCCTCGTGTGGAGATCCTGAAAGACCTCGCATATCGCTTGTGATTGCAAATCTAGTATAGACTAGAAAAACAAGCCAAAGATCCGAGCAAGCTGACCATCTGTCGGATATCACAAACCAGGTGGTTTGGCGATGTCGGCCCGATTCACCGCGGGAGGGCAACCTGCAGGGAGGAAAAGATCGCCCTGACCGTCAACCGTTGCTCGTCGTCGTTCGATCCTGCCTGGCACCTTCTTCGAGCTGTCCGCCCTGCCGCCCTTTCGGCATCGAGAGGCATGGTTGTGAAGCGCAGCTTCTCGTCCCTAGCAAACATCCGACCGCTGTCATCGTCACCCAGGTCGCTCGCAACCTTTTCGCGAGCCCCGCTTCTGCTTCCTTGGTTGCACGGGGCCACACGGCCGCAAGGCGGTCCGAGCCTCCGCTGCGTTCCGGCTCAGGACTTCGCTCCCTTCGCTTGACCCCGTGCTCGGTTGATGAGCCACCCTCAACACCCATGGACCGGGAAGAGAAAGGAGTTGCAGCGATGGTCTCAAGGATCACCGGAATTGCTTAGCTGGCGAACTCGTGCCTCATCGCTTCCACACCAGACCAAGAGGCCGCCTACACCAACCTCGCCTAGCTCGTGCAGAAGCTGGAGCTGCTTGCGCTCAGTCCGTCCTAACGTGACGGGACCTGGTGCACCTGCGATCGCTGCCGGTGCTAGGTCGACAACGACCTCATTTGCCCCTGGGGGCGCACCATTTCGCGGATGACGACGGCGTTCTCTGCGCCGACTCCGGGGGAATCAGCTCTTCTGCTTGATCGTCGCTCTGTCCAGGTGACGCATGAGCATGCTTGCAAACGCCAGCGTTTCAAAGCTCTCTACCTCGTCTAAGGGCTGGAACTGCTCGTGTGCATTGGGGTTACGAATCCCCTGCACTGCTCCCTTGAACATGAAGTGCAGGCCCTGCTGGATGTCACGCCCGGTAGGTGACGTCATATCGGCGAACATAATGATCGGGTTGCTTGGTCCCATCGCGCGATCCATGAGCGAACTGCCGTCGAGGTCGAGGTCGGCCATCTGCTTTACGCGGTTGGTGATCGCCTTGACTGCCTCGAAGATCGCAACGTCAAGGTGATCGTCAATAAACCTTTCCGTCACCTGCTGGACATCGGGGTGCAGAGCCGCTAGTTGAGCGTCCCTTTCAAGCGGCGAAACAGCCCCCGGTTCGACGCGGACTCGTTCCCCTATGACGAGTCGTCCCTCTCGGACGTGCCACCCCTGCTGGGCAAGGAGGGGAATGATCCGTTTACGGACATCCCCAGGCGGAGGTGCGTGGAAATATCCTTCGAGCCAGCCACCAATGAACTTCCGTAGGTCACGGCGGGCCGCACAGCCGCCTTCAAAGAGTGAGTCCAGGACGCGGAGCACGTATTCCCAATTCTCCGCGTCAGCACTGATCAAGAGCCTGTCAGCCGCGGGCGAGTCCAGGTCGCGGGGCGCGTATTCCCAATCCTCCTCTGCGACGGACTGCGGGAGGACATCCTCTGGGACTTGCTTTTCGCACATCAAGTGCCCGTTTTACGTCCCCCACCCCTCGGCTCGTTCGACGCGCTGGATTTCGGCTGCCTCGAGCTCTGCGACTAGCTCCCTGAACCGCCGAGCGCGGGCGATCTCAGGCTGATAGCGCTCGACCTGCTCCGCTGAAAGCCAGCGCGTGATGCGCTTGTGGTCCCGGCTGTAGCCCCACTGCACGTAGGGTCCATGCAACTTGGGAGGATCAGCCTTGCACCTGCAGTTCTCTTTGCCACAGCGCAGGGTGCGCTCGATCAGGCTCCCGGGCAGGATCCCGTCGTCGGAGGCGAGGAGCTTGCTAAGGCGGCTGCGTACCAGTGCAGCGCGCCGAGATTCGCGTTCGCTCATCGATCATGCCTACCGAGGATCCACCACTTCATGCCCTACACCGTATAGGGCGTAGGGCATGAACGCAAGCAGACATCCGCCAGAGGGACCATTCGCCTTGCGTTCAGAGGTGCTCGGGGCCCTGCCGATCGTCGACCACTTCCTCGCCCGCCTTCATGTCGACGACCTGCTCGACGCATACGTGCCGAGCTCCGATGACCGGGTGCGCCTCGCACCAGCGAAGGCGCTTGGAACGCTCGTGCGCAACCTCGCCGTCGACCACGAGCCGGTGTACGCGCTCTGCGAGTGGGCAGGGCCATACGATCCAGCTCTCTTCGGGCTCCGTGCCGCAGAGGTCGCGTTGCTGAACGATGACCGGGTGGGACGGGCATTGACATCTCTGTTCGATGCCGACCGCTCCAGCCTGCTCAACGCATTGGTTCTCGGAGCTGTCGCGGACTTCGACATCGACTGCACGCAGCTGCACAACGACTCGACTTCGGTGCGCCTATCGGGCGCGTACCGAAGCGCTGTTGGCGGGTCCAGAGGTGGCAAGGCGACCGTCGCTGCCGCTAGAGGTTTTTCCAAGGATCACCGCCCTGACCTGTTGCAGTTGGTGTGGATCCTCACGGTGACTGCCGATGGAGCGGTTCCAATTGCCCATCGCGTGGAACCGGGGAACACCGAAGACTCCTCGACTCACATCACGACCTGGGACTCGCTGTGCGAGCTGCTCGGGAGAAGCGATTACATGTATGTCGGGGACTCAAAGCTCGCAACAAAGGAGAACATGGACCACATCGACCGACACGGAGGGCGATTCCTCTCGGTGCTTCCCGCGAACCGCAAGGAAGACGGAGCGTTTCGAGGCTGGCTCGTCACTCACGAGGCAAACTGGACCGAGGCGCTACGGCGCCCCGGACGACGTCACGGTGACCCCTCAGACATCTATGCAACAGCTGAGGCTCCCTGGCCGTCGGCCGAGGGATATCGCGTGGTGCGGGTGCGTTCTTCGGGAAAGGTGGAGCGTGACGCGGAGTCAAGAAGGCGTCGGATCGCCGAAGGCATCGCTGCCCTCGACGAGTTGAACCAGCGACTCGCCTCACCGAGGACCCGCATGAAGAGCCTCGTCGCTGTCGAGGCCGCGGCACGCAACGCCCTCAAGGTTGTCGGAGCGACGCGCTGGGTAGGCTTCGAGGTTCAAGAGTACGAAGAGGTCCGTCACCGCCAGGAGTCACGTGGCAGGCCTGGCAAAAACACCCGCTATCGACGCCTCACCCGGACCCGCCATCGCGTGCACTTTAGGGTGCACGAGGACATCGTCGCAGCGGATGCTCGCTCCGACGGATGCTGGCCACTCGTCACGAACGACCGGGACCTAGCCCCGGAAGGCCTTCTTGTCATCTACAAGTACCAGCCGAACCTCGAGCGCCGCCACCACGTATTGAAAGGCGACCAGCTTGTCGCACCGGTGTTCCTCCACGACCCGGCTCGCATAGAGGGGCTCATGACCTGCCACTTCATCGCGCTGGTGGTCCAGGCCCTAGTCGAGCTCCAGATACGTCGGGCGATGGCCGACCAGGGCCTCAAGGAGCTACCTCTCTACCCCGAGGACCGTGCCTGTTCCGCACCGAGCGCTACACGAGTGTTCGAGGTCTTCGCGGGACTCGCACGACAGCACCTCCGCGATACCCATGGTCACTATGTCCAGACCTTCTCACCCGAACTCACCAAGCTCCAACACCAGGTTCTGGGGCTACTCGACGTTCCACCAACGCGTTACCGGTGAGCGATGTGGGGGACGTAAAACGGGTGCCTAATGTGCGGAAAGCAAGTTGGGATGCCAGAGTCTCGGAGATACCGAGGCAACTGAGCCGCGGTGTAGACGTTCCCGATTGAACGAGCAATCTCCTCCATGGTCAAACCAGTGATGATGCGGCCATCATCTTCCTCCGGGTCTGGCGGCTCCTCTTGGAAGACGCGGCAACGCGCGCGGTCACGACCGGTCAAGGTGAGCTTGATGTTGTAGAGCATTCCAAGCCAGTTGGTGGGGTCGCTGGTCGAGCTGAATCGCCCGGCTCCGCAATACCCCCGGCTCTGTCGGAGCTTCGATCAGTCCACGTCATAAAGCCCGCATTGTGGGCAAGCGCCAACTCCTTGGCAAACTCAGAGACCCCCTCGTGAATCGGTAAGCCATCCCTGTGGTTTAGTTCCTTGAGAAGGTCCAGTCCGTTTGCGATGGCGTGGTTCGTCTGCTCCAGCTCGTCGATCCAGCGGAGAAGCTGGAGATCATCCCAGCGCATGGCCTTACCGCGACCCAGCGCTCGGAGACGCCGTGGCCGCCTCTGGAACGCCCATTTCCTGACGAAGCTGGCGGATGCCGAGCCGAGGGTCCAGATACCCGACGGCATACGCGAGCTGCTCCAGAGCCTCGCACACCAAATCGGCCGCCTCACGCTCCGTGAGGGGACCCGGCAGCTGTGCGGCGAATCCCATGGATTGCCCGATGTCTCTCGTCGGCGTGCCAAGCGGCGACAAGTCGACCCGCTGCAACACGTCGTTCTGTCGATTGCCCTGCGTACCTGCGCTGCCGTATTGCGTCGCGGCGAGGAAGTGCACCTCAGCATGGTTCGTATTCGCGTCGCCCGGTAGAACGTCGGCCAGCACGCCAGGGAGCGTGGCGGTCACCAGGATCAGTCCATCGCGCAGGATCATCGCGGCTTCAGCCATCCGAATCGTCTTCTGGAGGGAAATGGCGACATCCGCAGTGAAGACAACGGACCCGCCACCGACCGGTCCCGGAAAGCCTGGCAAGCGGACCGTCACGAGTGCCGAGATTCCAACTGTTGCGTCGCCGCCAATGCGGTAGGTGCAGTAATCATAACTCTGGTAGCCGCCGGGACTCGCGACCCAGTCGCTGGGAAATGGCGCGCTCACCGTCGTACCGGGCGCCGGTGGTTCGCGGATGGCCGGAGCGGCGGGATATCCCGCCATGTTCCGCAGCCGGTTCGTCAGCGCAGCTACCCTCAGGGCTGCAAGCAGGGCTTCCCGACTCTCTGCGCGGATCAGTCCGCAAGTACCTGGTGACGCGGGGCCAACGATGGCTGCTGCCCGAAGCTGGAGGAGTGGCAGAACTCCCCATCCCTGTGGGGCGGAGGACGACTCCGGCATGAGGAAGTACGTACGCAACGGCGTAGGGCGGTTTCGCCGTTGCGCGACCTGATCGAGCCGAATGACCTTCTGCACAAGGTCGTCGAGGAATTCATCGGCACCTGCGGTGTCGATGACGCACGCTTGCCGATGTGCGATCAACCGCCGTGCGGGCTCCTTGAGGTCTCCATGGAACGTGGCCCAGAACGTCGGGTACCTCCGGGACGGAGCCGACTCCAGCGCCTCGACCAAAGCCGTGTCGTATTCCGCCGACCATCCCACGACGATCAGTCCGTAGTCGTCGAAGACGCGGTCCAACAGCGCCCTGATCTCCTCCGGATATCTCGCAAGCTCGTCCTTCGTATTCCGCAGGCCGAGGGAGAGGTAGTCGCCATGGAGCTTGATGACAGTCGTTCGAGCGTGGACGAGCGGAGTCATTCCGGAGAGAGCATCCGTGTGCGAGATGACTTGCGGTGCGACACCCGCTTGGTCGAGCGCTCGTTCGATCAGCCGATCGAAGTTCGTCGTCACGATGATCCGCACTTTGTCGCTTGCAGCCAGAGCTGCAAGAAGGTGGTGCCCTTGGGTTGGTTGTACTTGCGTGCCGTCCGGCATCGACTCGAAGTACCGACGCAAGAGCGCCTGACGGGCAGCATCGGTGGGGGCGAGCGCAGGCAAGAGGGTGTCGTAGCGGGGATTAGGACGGCCCTGCTTTGCCCACCACGCCTCGGGGTCGTCCTCGACCTCTGCGGGGTCGACTCCTTCGGCGAGCGCAATCTTGCGGATGAGGTCTTGAACGACCTGCCATCCGGTTGGGACGCCTGCTGCGCTCGACATACCGCTTCCGACCAGTACGGCGTACACGCCGGGAGCCGCATGGACTACGTTTGCTAGCATGACCCGACTGTCTACTCCGCAAGTTGGCGTCACAACGACCGGGGGATTCACGCCGCTCATGCACTACCCCCGCCGCTCGAGCCAAAGACGATCACGGCATCTGACAGGACAGACGCTTGTAGCTTGCCGAACTCAACCTGCGGAATCTTCACATACGACCAGGTGGTGTCGGTCAGCAACGTCACGTTCTCGCACCAGATAGTTGCTGCGCGGTCCTTGTGCGCGACGTCGATGTTCTCCTGGCCCTTCGTCTCAATCACGTAGTGGACGCCATGACGGTCCACCGCGACGAAGTCCGGCTCGTAGTACCGCAGGTTCGTAGCGCTGTCGGTGTACTCGATCGTGAAGCCGAACCGCTTGGGCAGCTTGGCGAAGGATGTGACGTCGCTGGCATCTTGTAGGAACTGGGCGAACTCCCGCTCGAAGTCGTTGTCGGCACCAACCAGGTTGAAGACGGTCTTGCTCGCCTCGAAGGTGGGTCGGGAGAACGGGAACGGCTCGGTCTCGGAGAGCGGACGGCCAGGATGCTTCAGGGTGGGAGACAGCTCCTCGACGACGAGCGCTCGCAGGACCGTGGCGAAGGTCTTGACCGTGAGGTACTGCGCCACACTCGTAGCGATCGCCCTGATGATCCCCTTGTCAGCGAGATCGACGGTCTCCCCGAACGCCCGGTCCCGGAGGAACTCTCGGACCTTTGGCACGAGCACGGCGAACTGGGACGGGAGCTTGACGTCTTGGGCGATCCGCTTGGCGTAGTAGGAGATGACCTCCTCTGCAGTTTGTGGCTCGGGGATCGTGTACTCTCGCGCGACGAGCTTCTGCAGGCTGATGATGTCATAGCCTTCAAAGTGGAACTGGCTTGCGGCCGCGTCCCCCTCCTTCTTCGGGAGTTTCGGGCAGGTGAGCTTTGAGACGTCGATCCCCGTAATCTCCTCGGCGAGCGTCTTCTTGCGGGAAAGGATCGGGCTCAGTACGGGAACCGTGATGTCGTGCGCCATCTTCTCCGGGTCGGGAGCAATGGTCGTGATAATGACGGGGTCCTTCAGGTCGAAGGTGTCGAGCGTGATGTCCTCGTCCTTTTCCAGCTGCTCAACGAACTTGAGGAAGGCTGGGTTCCCGATCACATCCACCCGCTCGACGTAGGACGACGAGCTGGAACCGAACATGAGGCGCAGCCCCCGGCCGATGGTCTGCTCGGGGAGGATGTTAGCCTTGGCTGTGTACGGACGGAGACCCACGATGACCGTCACATTCTGCACGTCCCAGCCTTCACGGAGCATTAGCACGCTCACGATCGCGTTGACGGGGCTCTTTCCCTCGTCCACCCGCCGGGCGACGCCGCGGGCCGCGTCGAGGTCCTTTTTCGAGACATCCCCGCTGCGGTCGGTGTGGATCACGAGGAGCTGCGCCTCGCCACCATCAGTTGCCCCGAACTCGGTCGGGTACTTCACCCGGAGGTAGTCGCCGACGTCGTCAGCTTCCGCGGTGCTGTTGAGCATGACGAAGAGGACCGGCTTCTTGCCGAGCGGCTTGAGCTGCTCTCGGTACTCACGCCAGCGCTCGACCCCGGCGGTCAGGTAGCCCTGATACTTGACGCTCGCAACGTCAGAGCGTGCCTCGTCCATCCCGGCGGTGACGCCCTTCATCGGACGCTTGACGACGCTGTCGATGATCGCCTGCTTGAGCGGGTAGTCGAACACCGTCCAGGTGAACAGACCACCCTTCTGGTAGCGAGGGGTCGCGGAGAAGTCGAGCTGGCCTGCGACGCCAGCCGTGCTGGCATCGTGGATGCGGCGAATGACCTTGCTCCACTCGCTCTCCTCGTCGTGGACGTGATGGCCTTCATCGTTGATGACCAGGCACGGGGCGTTACGGCGAGCGATCCTCTCGTCGAAGTCCTCGACGACCGCTGTCGCGGCGGGCGGGATGGGGCCGAGGACGTCAGTCATCACGTTTGGCTCATCGGAGTTGCCCCCGTTGGGGCGCTCGTAGAACTGCTGGATGTTCGTCAGGTAGAGCGCGCCTTGAGAGCTTGCTCGCTCGGGGTCGCCGCGCATGTAGAAGTCCATATCCCAGAAGATGCGAAGCTCTCGTGGGATGATTGGGTCGGTGCGGAACACCCGGCCGCCATCGAAGTCGGAGCGGAGCCGCTCGAAGACGATGACGTTGGGCGCGACGATGAGAAACGTCTTCGCGTAGTCGTCACGCCCCTCCGCAACCGCGTTGAAGTACTGCCAGGCAACGGTGAGGGCCATCACCTTCGTCTTGCCACTGCCGGTCGCCATCTTGATGGCGTACCTGGCGAAGTCGTCGTACTGCAGGACGTGGATGCCGGGCACCTTCGCGAAGCGCTCGACGAGGTCCCGGTGGCGGCGGACCTGCTCCACCTCGTAGAGCCAGGCGAGCGTCTCCAGCGCCTCGCGCTGCGCGTAGTAGTACTGGAAGAAGCCCCCGTCTGGGAGCCGGTGGTCGGTCGCGAACCAGAAGTTGAAGAGCGTCTTCGTCGTGTCGGTGGCGCCCTTGTACTTCGCGCGCCGCCACTCCCCGACGGCCTTGCGGATTGCCGGCACGCACGGTGCCGTCGTCACCCGAGCGGTAAGGAGTTCTCCCTGCTCTCCTTGTGGCTCGGGTGTCTTACGTGCCACGACCAGCAACCTTGACCGTGATCGCCTTCGTCGTGTCGTTGCCAAGGATGTCGATGACCTTGACCACGACGGTGTAGTCACCTGGCTCTGCGTACTCGTGCGTCGTCGTCAGGGAGAGTTCCTTCGACTTTCTCGTCCGGTACGCCTGCCACTCGTTGTGAAACGTGTCGTCCTTGTTGTCCCAGTCCACGGCCCAGTAATCGATCCACTGCGACCAGTGGGTAACGGCCTTCTGGACATCCGCTGGGACATCATCGAGCGGGATCACGAAGTCTTCAACTGTCAGCGTGACCTTGCGAGCAGACTGCTTCACGCCAACCGAGAGCGCTGCCAGCTCGAAGAAGCGGATGTCACCTTGCTCCACAGCTCGTTTCTCCAGGACTTCTCGGGGGATGCGCACGAAACGAAGGTCGATCCCCGCCTTCTCGGCATCTTGGCGAGCCATCTCATTCAGCTCGAAGGCGAAGTCCCAGCCGAGAACGTCCACGCCTTTGGTAGAGGGGGCATCCTTCCCGGTGCCGATTGCCTTGCAGAACTCGGCGACGATCTGCTTGACATCACCGTCCGTCACCGGTGCATCGACCGTACCGACGTGCATCATGCGTCCGTTCTTGAGGCCATGCAGCCAGGTGTAGCCGCTGACCGGAGTGGCGTGGTAGAGATCGAGAATGAACGATCGGTAGGCGGAGGTGCGCACTGTTGCGGACTCGCCGAACTCGGCTGCCTGCCAGAGCTGCCGCTCGTATTTGCCAAGGTTCTGGACGACGAATGGCCGCACATCGGGTATACCCAGCAATCGCTTCCGGGTTGTGTGGATAGCAAACCGGCCAAGGTCGGCGGCAATCCAGCGGCGCTGAAGGCGCTCGGCAGCCGCCGCTGTTGTCCCACTCCCAACAACAAAATCGACTACCAGTCCGGCCTCGGGACAAGTCGCCTCAATGACCCGTTCAAGAAGGGCCTGCGGCTTCTGCGTAGAATAGCCAGTCTTTTCTGCATCAGGAATATGCATCGCGTCGGCGATGTCTAGCCAGGTATCGCCTAGCAAAGCTTTCTCGACTACGTTGCCTTTGTTGTCTTGCTCTAGAAAGTACTTGATCCTCAGGCCACCACTCCTTGTCCGATGAATGCGGCCTTCCGCCTCCAGCCTCGCAATACTGTCGTCGGTGTAGTCACCCCGTGGGGAGGTCTTGAACCATCGGCCGTTCTCGTCCTGTCGGAAGCCAGCAGTTATGGCTTCCGCGAGGCTGTAGCGCCGATGGACGTATTGCGGAGAGTAAAATGGACGGGAACTCTTCGAATACCAAAGCAACATGTCATGGTTCCGCGGAAATTGGCCAGCGATTGCCTTGGCGCCTCTGCCACTACCTCCATAGCACCACACGACGTCGTTGCGAAAGCCGTCCGCCCCAAAGACTTCATCGAGCACGCACTTAGCATGAAACCCAACTCGAAAGTCTAGATGAACCCACAAACTCCCACTATTCGAGAGGAGTTCGTAGGCATTGCTAGCTGCCTGGTGAAACCACGCAAGGTACTTGTCGAGAGGGACTACGCCTCTCGCCACCTCTGGTGGGGCAACACCCCAAGTGTCCCGATAGGCTCTTACCTCAATCATTGACGGTGCTTTCGTAAACTCAGAGCCATTGGCGTGGAGGGAGAAGGAGAAGTCCTGACCAGTTGCGAAGGGAGGGTCAATGTAAATGAGGTCCACTTGCCCCGCGAACTCGTCTAGTAGGGCGGGAAGTACGTACTTCTTATCGCCCCAGATGAGACGATTACGCCACTCGGTGTTGCGGTCATCGGCAAAGAAGAGGGACTGCTGGCGCTCCTGAGCTGACTCATTAACGGTCTCGACTGTCTGGAAGGGCAGTGCGACGCGAAGAGGGGCTATGTGCTTGCCGGACGCGTCGTACTTGCCGTCCCAGATCAGTTCGGGCATCGCTTCAACTCCTCACTAACGCACGGGCCGAGGGTTCCTGGGGTTCCCCAAGCTGTTGCAACAGTTCGATCGCACAGCCGGCGTCGAGGACGGCTCGCATCGTGAGCGTGTTCCTCTTGGGGACGTTGACACGTTGGATCGAACGATCGAAGACGTCTCCTACCGAGAAGCCCAGGTTTGGAGTGCGGAGAGTGTCGGGACATACCAGGGAGCACCGGAGTTGACCGCGTCCGAGGCCCGTTGTCGACGTCAACGCGCACCACGTCAAAGCGATCCAAGGTGCACCGGCAACTGAGATCGACGACACACTCCGGGACAAGTCCATCGGGTGAGGCAGGGATCGGGACGTACTCCACCACGTGCTCCGCAAGCAGGTTCCCGCGATCGACGGGAATGTCATTGGGGTCAACGAGCGGACTCGCTACGAGAGTCCGCTCAAGCGTCGGTTCCCCCGCCACTTCTGTAGCAGCCTCGTCATCTGTTCGTCCTTGGGCGATCAGCTCTGACTGGCGCCGGTTCCATTCCTTCTCGAGCTGGCAATCATGGGACCTGACTATCGCCAGGCAAGAGTTGGCAATGAACCGGGTGGGGCTGCCGTCTGGTGTTGCGCCATCCATGTGGACGTCCTGGGTGTCGAAGGGCTCCCACTGTGCTGGTGGGCTGTGGCTGGCGTTGCCGGTGATGCGGGCGACGATGGTCAGCAGGATGTCACCTTGGCACAATCCGCCCGCTTCGGAGAAGTAGAAGGACTCGGCGGAGATCACCGGTACCGTCCTCGTCGCGGCCGCGGGGCTTCATCGGGAAAGATGGCCTCCGCTCGTTCAAGGTCTTGCTCGTAGTCACTCGCTTCGCGGATCGTTTGCGCACGGGGCGGAACGCCGAGCTGGCCACTGCGGAACGCTGCCAGCGCGGCGGCATGCAGCGGTGGTTTGCGGCGAGCGGGGTGACGTGAAGCGACCCGCACGTATAGCTCATCGGGCTCCATGCTCTGCCAGTCCTGGGCTTCAGCAAGACGTCCGTCGGCAATTAGGTCGAGAAGATCGCCGCCACGCCGGCGCGCAAGAAGAACCTCGGTTGCTTGCCCCGGCTTGAGGGCGTCGATCTCCCGCACGAGCGCAGCGAGCAAGCGGAGCCGTTCCAAGCGTTCCGGTCCCGGAGCGCTTGAACCGTTGACCCACGCGGTCAGCGATCGGCGATCAACGCCGATCGCACGGGAAATCTGCTGGCGGGTCAAGCGGGTGCGTCTGGAGATCTCGTCTCGAAGCCGCCGCACCTCCTCTGCGGATGGCCGGGGGACGGCGATGTGCGTGATCCCGGTGTCAGTCGTGCTGAGGTAGGTCCCCCAGAACTTATCGACCATTATCGCAGTTGCACGGGTCACTTTGCCTGCAGCGCCAAGCTGGTTCTCGATGTCCCCCCGGATAGTCGGTATGCGCATGCCAAGTCCGGCGCTTGTTGGGGGCATCGCTGAGGAGAGCATTGCCCCGAAAGGTACGACGGCAAGTGGAAAGACCGCGTCGTGGAGGTCATAGCCGTGCGTGGGGTGAAGGTATGTTCGTGCAGTCATCGCACCGCTCCGTATGTGTCGAGGAAGTCGTCAGTAACCGACCATCGAAAGAAACGGTAGATCCGGTCGCAGAACGTTGAGACCCTTTCGCTGATAGAAGCAAGATCGAAGTCTCCAGGCTGGGCCGTGTAGTGGTCAAGATCGAGTACCCACGATTGCTCGGCAGCGGGTTCGATGCCCGGGTCGTAGGTGGCCCCTGTTGGCAACAGCCCCCACCGACCCCGAAGCTCTGATGCATCGTCGAGACGGAAGAGGGCGTCGGCCAGCGTGTGGACGACCTCGACCTCGCTGCCTGCTAGGGCTCCCGTGATTCCAAGAACCTCCGGCCTCACCAGCTTTGGGAGATGGGCAAGGTGCTCACCGCTCACCCGGTCGATGAAGCGGACGCCTACCCGGTCGCACACCTTCGGATCGAGCCAGCTATCCAGCGCATGGAGCACCACCGTCAGGCGGGAAAGCAGGTCGCTGCGACGGGTGTAGTGCTTCGCAGACAAAGAGACGAAGGTCGGGGCCAAGGTCACTTGCCAGGCGTCGGGGTCTTGGTGCTCAAAGCGCAGGATCACGCCGGCATCATGTGGCGAGGCACCGCTCGGGCCGATGAGGACCTGCAGCTGTCGCTCCTGTCGGAGGATTGGGTAGTCCCTTCGGAGCGCCTCCTGGAAGGGCGCCACGAAGCCGCTGTCTGGCTGGATCGACATCACAGCCGGGAACCGGACCTGAGCGATCACGCTCACAAGCGGCGAGTTCTGGAGGGGCACCTCCTCGACGGCGGGACCGAATGGCGTCTTGATCATCACTATCCCACTATACTTCCCATGAGGTAGCTTGGGAAGTATAGTGGTGATCTCTACCATGTGCGGCATCCGAGAAGGGTGAGAAGATAGCGCATCTTCACCCCTGCATGCGGGAGGCGGGAACCGAGTTACCGCTCACGAGCGCTCGACGTCCATGACATCGAGCAGCGCGACGCAAACTTCACTATCGCCTCTCGAGCAGGGCCGTCGAGCGAGCAACGCTTCGCTATCACGATGATCGTCGCCGCTCGTGGCGTGGCACAATGACCTCGATTGCACGCTCTGTCGTCCGCTCGACGGGAATATCGGATCAGCTGGACGATTCGCCAGAACGTCCGGTACAGGAATGACTTGACATCCTCCCCACGCCTCAAGGCGGGGGATTCCAACGTGTCTCTGTGGCTGTCTTGCCGGAGGCATTTCGCCGCCTCCGGTACCGTCATAACAAGAGGTCGTTGCCACCGAAGTAATAACTGGTAGTTGGTGGAAGCGGGCGAGATGGCTGGGGGGACTTCAGGTTTGGGCCCTACTGGCTACGGGGTGGCCAGGGGCACGTTCCTCCGAGCACAACCGAGCTATCCACATCGATGGAGGTTAGCCAGAAGCCCCATCTAAGAGCTCTTGCCTGTTCTATCATCGCAGTCTGCGGGTGCGATGATCTCGTTGTTTGTGAGCGCTATCCCGGCCACCCAGGGCCGGGATAGCGCTCACCGGACTCGGATGGTAGGCGGTGGTGTGGCGACAAACCTCGCTTGCTCACTGCGGGATCTTCTGGCGAGCGATGTAGTCGGAGATGACCGACAGAGGTGCACCGCCACAGGACCCTGCGAAGTAC
>JAJZXF010000034.1 GCA_021802485.1 Actinomycetes bacterium
GGGCGAAGTGCTGCAACCTCCCTCCTCCTAGCTATCCTTGCCGGTCCTGTGGCACATGGCGCCTGGGGCGGAGTTGTGGGCATGCCCCACATCGGCCTCGAGGCAGCTGCCGGCTTCGGAGTAACGCCCGATCGGCTGTTACTCGTCCCGCAGCCAGGCCCCGAGTGGCCAGCGGTCGTAGCGACGATGCTAGACGCACTCGACCTCGTCGCAGTGTCTCCACCAAGCCCCTGTCGGCCAGCAATTGCACGCCGCATCGCGACTCGAGCACGCGAGCACCGCTCTGTGCTGTTGATAGCACCACCAGCCGCCAGCAGAGCGCCTGGGCCGCACCAGTGCGAGCCCGCATGGCCGGAGGCCGCAGATCTCCACCTCGAAGCCGATGCTGGCCCTTGGCAAGGCATAGGCAAAGGCAGCGGCGTACTACAGAGCAGGCTGGTGACAGTGCGCTCCTCCGGCCGACGATCGTCTGGCGTCGAACGTTCCGTGCAGATCTGGCTCCCCGCTCCCAACGGGCAGGTGGCACTTGGTGGCGAGGATCACGTAGCCCATCGCGGTAGCGCTGGAGGCCAGTCGTCGAAAGCGCCTGCCAGCTCGCTTGCAGGCTGAGGCTGCCGGCATGCGCGTCCTCGTGCTCTGGTGCCCCGGCCAAGGTGCAACGCTGAACGAAAAAGCCAAGACGCCAGCGCCTCGTATATTTCAACCCCTTGTTGACGCGATCTCGGAGATCACTCCCCTAGTCGAGATTCTCCAACCCGGGCTATACGCACTGGATGTTCGCGGTCCTGCCCGGTACTTCGGAGGCGAGGACATGCTGTGCCGCAGGGTAAGAGAGGCAGCAAGCGCCGCAATGCCAGCTCTTGCCACTGAGAGCGCCGGTGCTGCAGAGCGGGCAGCTGATCTGCCTGGGTGCCAGATTCCGCCAGGATGCAGCGTTGGCATAGCAGATGGATATTTTGCGGCCATGCTTGCAGCCCAGAAAGACCTGGTCATCCCGCGAGGTGAGGAGCGCACCTTCCTTGCATCACTCCCCCTCGCGACGCTCCGGCTAGTAACCCTCCTGCATTACCCCGGGATACCAGAGCGCTTGGCGGGGCCAGTGGACAAACCGGACTCCCCTGGTCTTGGTGAGCTCCTCGACCTCCTTGGAGTCCTCGGCATCCACACGCTCGGGGCCTTCGCCGCCCTACCGCCAGCCGCGGTCCTGGAGCGCTTCGGGAGAGTCGCCTGGCATGCCCACGCTCTTGCTCGCGGGATGGACGATAGGCCCCTTTGCCCATCCCTGCCATCAAAGGAGCCCATGGCCGCGGCCGATCTCGATCCGCCAGCAGACCGTGCTGATGCCGCGGCTTTTGCGGCCCGCCCGGTAGCCGCAGAACTGCTGCGGCAACTGCTACAGCGCGGTGTCGTATGCACGAGGCTGCGGATCGAGATAGAGGCCGAGCATGGAGAGCGCCTGGTGCGCTCATGGCGCTGCGAGGGCGAGCTAAGCGAAGAGACGATCGTCGAAAGGGTTCGTTGGCAGATTGGCGGGTGGGTCGCTGGGAACACCAGGGAGGCGTTGCCGGGCAGCGGTATCGCAACAGTACGCCTCGTTGCCGACGAGGTTGTCCCAGCAGGCGATATGCAGCTACAGCTATGGCCAGGCGCCATCGGCTACCAGGCCGAGCGGGATTCCGTCATCGCTGCGAGCGCCTTTCACACACCTTCGGCCAGAGTGTCACGCGCGAGCTCGCCAGATCGCAGTGCAATGCGATGCGCAGACCGTCTCTGCGGCATGCTCGGCCCCGGAGCAGTGTTCACCGCAAGGCTGCAAGGGGGAAGGGGACCGGCAGAGCGCATCGTGTTCGTTCCCTGGAACGATGATGCACCAGCACACCCCCGCCCAGCGCAGGCAGCAGCCCATCCCTGGCCAGGCCACCTCCCGCCTCCAGCGCCAGCGATCGTCCATCCTGAACCACTCAAAGCAGAGGTGGTCGCCCAAGACGGCTCCGCTGTAGCGGTGGACGGGCGTGGGGGCCTCAGCAACCAACCCGCGTGGATCGCGCTCAGCGGATCCCAATGGACCGCTGTCGTCGCTTGGGCCGGACCGTGGCTGAGCGACGAACGCTGGTGGGATCCTCCCCAGCGCAGACGCCGGGCCCGGTTCCAGCTGCTCGCCGAGGACGTGCAAGCGGGGCCTGCGGTCGCGAGCCCTGCAGGCTCGACAGCTCACCTTTGCTTTGTAGAGCACGGTCGCTGGTGGGTGGAGGCCACCTATGGCTGAGTACGCGGAGCTGCATGTGCACTCGAACTTCAGCTTCCTCGACGGCGCATCGCATCCCGAGGAGCTTGTGGCCGAAGCTGCGAGGTTGGGGCTTCAGGCTCTCGCACTCACCGACCATGACGGCCTCTACGGCGTGGTGCGCTTTGCTGAGGCTGCCCGTGAAGCAGGAGTTCCTACGGTCTTTGGCGCAGAGCTAACGCTTGGCCTCACCAGCGCGCAGCGTAGCGTTGTGGATCCCGGAGGGCATCACCTTGTGGTCCTTGCCCGTGACCCGCAAGGATACGCTCTGCTCAGCAGAGCAATCGCAAATGCCCACCTCACCGGGGGATCGAAAGGAAGACCCCTGTTCGATCTAGCTAGCCTTGCCGCGGCCCATCAGGGACATTGGCTGGTGACCACCGCGTGCCGCAAGGGAACCGTAGCGGCAGCACTCGCATCCGCTGGGCCCAGTAGCGCCCGGAGAGCGCTCGACGAACTGATCGCAGCATTTGGCCGGGAAAATGTAGCAGTCGAGCTCTGGAACCACGACGATCCGATCGACTCTGCACGCAACAATGCCTTGGCCCGCCTTGCGATATCACGCGGCACCGAGCTCATAGCAACCTCCAACGTGCACTACGCCACCCCTTCAGGCCATGCTCTCGCCTCAGCTCTCGCGGCGGTCCGCTCCCGCAGGACTCTTGACAAGATCGACCCATGGCTTCCTGCTGGGCCGGGTGCCTGCCTGCGTTCCGGAGCAGAGCAGAGCCGCAGGTTCGCTCGCTTCCCCGGCGTAGTGGAGCGCTCCGGTGAGCTAGGACGTGCTCTCGCGTTTGACCTGCGCCTCATCGCCCCAGGGCTGCCTCCATACCCAACCCCCACGGGCCACGACGAGATGAGCTACCTGCGCGAACTGGTCGCACACGGCGCAGATGACCGCTACGGGCCCAGGGGTACGAAGGCAGCAGATCGTGCTTGGTCACAGCTCGATCACGAGCTCACGGTCATCAAAGAGCTTGGGTTCCCAGGGTACTTCCTCGTTGTATGGGACATCGTGCAGTTCTGCAGGGATCACGACATCTACTGTCAAGGACGTGGATCAGCAGCCAATTCAGCGGTTTGCTATGCCCTTGGCATCACCAACGCTGACGCGGTGGCTCTCGGGCTGTTGTTCGAACGCTTCCTGTCCGCAGCACGCGCTTCGCCCCCTGACATAGATCTAGACATAGAGAGCAACAGAAGAGAAGAGGTCATACAGTACGTCTACAAGCGCTACGGACGCCACCACGCTGCTCAGGTGGCGAACGTCATCTGCTACCGCTCTCGCTCCAGCATCCGTGACTCCGCGGGCGCACTCGGCTACACATCCGCCTCAGCTGACGCTTGGAGTCGCTCTACAGAAGGCCACGGGCGGCTCGCAACGCCTGGCGCGAGTAGAGAATCAGACGATGGCATCCCCGCTGGTGTCCGAGCGCTGGCTGCAAAGATGGAGGGTATCCCCCGCCACCTCGGCGTCCACTCCGGAGGCATGGTTGTCTGCGATCGTCCGGTAGTCGAGGTCTGCCCCGTCGAGTGGGCGACCGCGCCAGGTCGAACCGTGCTCCAGTGGGATAAGGACGACTGCGCGGCTGTGGGCCTCGTGAAGTTCGACCTCCTTGGCCTCGGAATGCTCGAGGCTCTCCATCGCATGATCGACCTCATAGCTTGCTTCCACGCAGTGCGTATTGACCTTGCCAAGTTGCCTCAAGAGCCCGAGGTATACGAAATGCTCTGCCGGGCGGACACTGTCGGGGTGTTCCAAGTGGAGAGCCGGGCCCAGATGGCGACGCTCCCCCGGCTGCGGCCAGCGACCTTCTACGACCTCGTGGTAGAGGTGGCTCTCATCCGGCCCGGACCGATACAGGGCAACTCGGTCCACCCTTACCTCCGGCGGCGCAACAAGGAAGAGGACGTCACCTACCCCCATCCACTCCTGGAGCGGTGCCTTCGCAAGACCCTCGGCGTGCCGCTGTTCCAAGAGCAGCTCATGCAGATGGCAATCGATGTCGCGGGCTTCACGCCAACTGAAGCCGACGAGCTCCGCCAGGCAATGAGCTCCAAGCGATCCGCAGAGCGCATGGAGGCACTACGTTCCCGTTTCTATGCCGGGATGGCCCTGCGATCCATCACCGGCGGGGCGGCCGACGAGATCTTCTCGAAGATGTCCGCCTTCGCGAACTTCGGGTTCCCAGAGAGCCACGCAATCTCCTTCGCTTACCTCGTGTACGCAAGCGCCTGGTTGAAGCTGCACTACCCGGCCGCATTCACTGCCGGGCTTCTCAACTCCCAGCCCATGGGGTTCTGGGCTCCTCGCACCCTGATTGCTGACGCATCACGACATGGGGTCGAGGTCCGCCGTGCAGACGTCAACTCGAGCGGCCCAGGCGCTCAGCTTGAAGCAGCCGGTTCACCAGGCAGTGATCGCTCAGGCGCTCGGGGTGCAATCCGTCTCGGCCTCTCGTCCATACGGGGGATCGGCACCGACACAGCAGAGCGCATCGCAGCATCCAGCCCCTATAAAGACCTCGAGGATCTCGTCGAACACGCCCGGCTGTCTCGCACACAGATGGAGGCTCTCGCTATCTCTGGAGCCACTGCGAGCCTCGATGGCGGCAACAGGCGCCGCGCTATATGGGTCGCGGGAGCTATAGCGCAAGCATACGCACCGGCGCGGGCGGCGCCGAAAGCTGCCTTACGAGGCACCGGCCAGGGTCGCAGCCAGGGCTACCAGGACAGATTCGAAGGGACCATTGCCGGTTCCGAGGCGCCGCCGTTCGCGGCCATGGAACCTGCAGAGGAGGTGATCGCAGATGTACGCTCAACGGGTGTCTCGGTATCAGGCTCCCTCACCGGCCTCGCACGACCGCAGCTGGAGGAGCTGGGTGTCGTGCCAGCTGCGAAGCTGCATGCACTTGCGCATGGACAGCGGGTACGCGTTGCAGGCATAGTAACCCATCGCCAGCGCCCCGAAACCGCTCGGGGTGTCACCTTCGTCAACCTCGAAGATGAGACGGGCCTGGTCAACGTGATCTGCTCGATCGGGGTGTGGGCTCGCTACCGCAGTGTCGCTCAGTCAGCCACGGCCCTTGTGGTCCGGGGAAGGGTCGAGTCAGCTGGAGGGGTGGTGAACATTGTGGCAGAGCGGATCGACTCCTTCGAACTCGCTGCGGATGTCCGCTCACGAGACTTCTGCTGATCACCCAGAGCCTCGATCAACGCAGGGCCATCATGGCGTGGGTCGTTCACCTCGCTCGACACGCGTTCGGGCATGAGTAAGCCGTCCTGGTTCTGCGCGAGAAGATCGTTGAGCTGTAGAGCGTCGATCGGACCGGGATCGAGCCAGCGCTGCCACGCACCCTTCGGCAGTATTACAGGCATCCTCTCGTGTATCTGCGAGAGCATGCCATCCGCTCGCGTCGTGATAATCGCACAAGTGAGAAGGCTCGCCCCACCAGGGCCGCTCCATCTCTCCCAAACGCCAGCTAACGCGAGCAAGCCCCCGTCTGTCCGGTGCACGAAGTATGGAGTGCTGCGAGCTTCGGCCCCCGTAGCCGCTGGAGTGCGACGACGCCATTCGTAGAAGCCATTCGCGGGGATAATGCAGCGCCTTCGATCAAACGCCGAGCGAAAGGACGGCTTCGTAGCGACCGTCTCCACGCGCGCGTTGATGAGCTTGCTCCCGCTCGAAGGGTCCTTTGCCCAAGCTGGCACGAGCCCCCACTGGAGCTCCGTTAGCACCGCCACGCGGGTGTCATCACGAACGCTGTCTGTGCCGCATGACACCACTGCCAGAACACCCTGAGATGGCGCGATGTTCCATCTCGGCCGCAACCTGGCCGGCTGCTGGTCAATCCCGGCATCGCTCTGGTCGATGCCCGACGCGCCAACGCCTGTGCCTGGAGATGCTGTGCGGTTGATTCCAAAGCAGCTTGCGACTTCTGCAACAGACGCATAGAGCGCAAAACGACCGCACACACTAATAGTCTATTCCCGGAACGCATACGTAGAGCCGCTCCGGCTGGCTCAGCATGAGTGCCAGACTTCTGGCTGGGCTCTAAACGATCGCTGCACGGCCAATGACGTGCGGCGCGACAATCCCACACGCAATCCGCGGACCTGGTTCGAACATAAAGGATCGAATCTGGTTGATCGTAAATCCAGCATGCTCGATCGCAGATACGGTGTCGCGATCTGGATGGCAACCGCCACCAACCACCTTCCAAAACGGCGACACCGCGCACTGCCAGCGCGCCAATGACGCAGACTCAGACCGCACATGCTCGTAAAACCGGAGCTCCCCACCTGGTCGGAGCACCCTCTTGATCTCACGTAGCGCTGCATGCTGGCTCGAAACGCTACACAGCACGAGCGACACGACGGCAAAGTCCAGGGACGCCTCTCGGAGCGCAAGCGCGTCCGCTGTGCCATCGACCACCGTCACTGGAACATCAGCGTCCCTGGCTGCAGAAAATGCCCTCGCTCGCAGGTACGGCTCTGGCTCCACCGCAATCACCTTGGTCACCGACGATGGATAATGGCTGAAGTTGAGACCGTTCCCTGCCCCGACCTCCACGCCACGCCCCACCAACCCCGCGAGGAGCTCATCTCGGTGGTCGGCCATCCCTGCGGCATCTCCGCGACAAGACAGCCAGGAATAAAACCGGGCAAATATCGGGTGCCACACCACTGACCTGGTCATGAAATCACGAGATAGCGCACAACATATTCTATGCCGCGAGCACTGCCGACGACAGCAGTTCGGACAGAGATCTGCGTCTGAGGGAAGAGTCCTCATGGATGCGCCCACCAAGGTCGAACTTTCCACCGCGGAAGCCAGATTCTGCTGATGGCAGTTATCGCAAGAGTCGCAGGCCAACCCACGAGAGCGACGCTGGTGAAACTGTTGCGTCAGAGAGGAGTCGTCACCTCAACTGGGAGCTGATGAACCGCATTGTGACCCGGTGGCCACCACCATGCCAAAGTGCAACACCTATCTCGAACGTGCGCTTCAACACCCGGACCCCAGGCGGGAACTCAGCCTGGAGCCCAGCGCGATAGTCCCGCACACTCGGATCTGTGCTGAGGGCTGCCCACATGCTTTCTCCACCACAATCGCACGTCGTCAGCCGTTTGGAGTCAACTCTTGTACGGCTCGATGATAAAGGTTGTGGAGTACAAGGTTTCGGTTTGAAGGCGGGGTGGGATCGGATAACGGTTGATTCTGGCAAGCTCCTGGCTATCAGCTTGAACCACAAAGGACTCTCTCGTACCTTTAGCGTACCCCTGCGATGAGATCCCAAGAGGGCCAAGAGCCAGCACCTGAGAAGGACGCCAGCCGCGACTCGTGAACCAGGTCCGATACCAGGCATAGATGGTGGCCATTGGGGCTGTCGTTGCCGCCCAGGTGGATATGATGGCGGGATTCACGGTGAAAATGTCGTGGTTCTCCCCGCCACCACTCTGTCCGCCGATCATCGTGGACCCAGGGTAGGGCAGGTGCGCCTCGGGCTGGGACTCGATGAACTTCACCGACACAGGGCAGGTTGGCATCCCGCCCGTATCACGACCGCAGGTTGAACTCGCTCCAACAAGCCCGCAGCTGGCCGAGACCAGCATCACTGCTCCAATACAAACAGCTGTCAGGAACTTGGCGAAGGAGTGCTTGTGGTCAAGAACCTCCATGTGCCTCCCTGCTCGATCAGTTCAATCTGCGCGGTATATGTCTTCGGTAAGCCGCTTCCGTTCCTCACCTCGAGGACCACGCCCTGGGTCCAGTAGTTCGTTGCGTTCTGGGTGCTCTCGGAGCCGCTCCCTGACACGGAACCGGAGACGATCTGAGGCATTGCTTGGCTCTGCATCGAGGAGATGAAGGCCTTGCGGGATTGACTTTGTTGGATCTGGGAGGCTGCGAGATCGTAGAGAGCGCCCCAGTTGCGAGATACAAACCCCGCAAGGACCGCCTTGATCACCGACTGGGCGACCTTCCGAGTTGCAGCGGTGCCTGGTATCGTCACTGGCGGCGCGAGGGCAGCAGAAGGGCTCGTGCTCACCCGGGAACTCCTAGGGCTGCTCTGCTTTGTCGAGGTTGTTGATGGCTTTGTCGAGCCAAGGCGATGGGCCGCAACTCCAGTGCTCGAACAGGCAGCCAGTGCGATCGACGCAGCGAACACTGTAACCACGATTCCGGACCATCCTCGCTGCATCCAGCGGAGAGTGAACCTCACTGGCAGGCATCCTTCGGATTGACCACGATAGAGAGCACTGCCTCTGTCGGCGTCTCGGTCCCGGAACCGCTGCAGTCCGGGACGAATGTCTTGGCATTGCCGGTATTAGACGGAAGTGAGAAGTGATCCGTGGGATCGCTCAATGCCGGTTTTGGCAGGAAGTTCGCGATCGCAAGAAGTCCGCCTATGGTTGCCCCACCTGGCCCTCCCACTATGGCACCCATCGCGATCAGGCCAGCAGCGATCGCGGCGTTCAGTGGGTTGATCACGATCTTGTAGTTAGCTCCCGCTGCGTCGTTGAGCAAGAACTGATGAACGCTAGGGGTATTCTTGCCCCCTGGAAGGAAGTCCTCCCCTCCCAACAGTGGTTCAGCGGTCGGGCTATTGGAGCCCGGAAGCATTACGTAGTCACCCAGGTTCTCTGATGCGATCTGAGACTGCCCGAAGAACCAGTTCACGACCAGTGTGACATGGATGTTCGCAGCGAAGTTGAAGTACGCGAGGTTCGATGGCGGTGCCACCGAATTGACAGAGTTGTACCACTTGGATCGCGGAGCCAAGTCTTTGATCCCTGCTTCGTTGACGTTCATATTTAATCCCTTGAGAGCGGAGCCGAGTCCGGGGGTACGGGCAGCGATGTCGTAGATAGCCCGGGTGGCTGGCTGCTCACCGAGCCCTGCCCAGACCGACCCCTGTTGTGCGCCTTCAATAAAGATGACGCTGTCCACAGACGCAAGGGTGGTGTCTGTCGGACTCTCCGCCTGGGCGAGCCGCAGCCATCCGCGGGTAATTGCGCCACCCATCGAGTTCGCAAGCACTGTGATCGGCTCACCCGGGTGCTGTGCCTCTTTCAACGCAATGTAGTTGTTGAGGGCCGTCGCATCCAGGGCGAGCGCCGAATTCCCATCGCAGATGTTGCCTGAGGTGGACCCGGGGTCGAGGTAGAGAGGTCCGACATTGATGTTGGCAGTGGGCGTTCCTGCTCGACACGGGCCAGCGGTGCCGTTCAAAATAGAGTATCCTATATCGTGATAATAGGGGAAGATGTGGACGTTTTTCTCCAATGGGCAGAGCTGATGGAGCGAGTGCAGTAACGAGGCGAAGTTGGGCCCGTTCACGCTGGAGTTGTTAATTGCCGATTTGTACTTCGCGTAGTCGCCGTGGATTCCATGAACGAACACGTACTGGCGTCCGCAGGCGTTGGTTGGCGGCGGGTTTTGGGCTGCGACCCTGATCCCAAGGACCTGAACCGGCACATCCGAAGACGAAGCGGTGATCCCGGCACCGAGCTCTCCGTCGAGATTTAGTCCCCAACAGTACACAACACCGGTTTTTAGCGTTGCGCAGTATCCGTTCCAGTTGCTCACGATGCTCACAGCATTAGTAATGCCAGCTACCGCGACTGGCACATCTGAGAGGGGAACTTGGCTACCATCGCCCAGCTGGCCCTGGCCGTTAAAACCCCAGCAGTCCACGACCCCTGTGGAAAGCACGGCGCAATAGCCATCTGGGCCTTGTGCAGCACTCACGACCTTCGTGGTGATGGCGCTGACCGCTACTGGGACGCTGGAGTAGTACACGTTGGAGTAGACACCGGCGGTGACCCCGGCACCGAGGTCTCCATACTCGTTGGAACCCCAACACTTCACGAGACCCGTTTCAAGAATGGCGCAGTAACCCGCAGCGCCGTAACCGGAGCTGGCGCTTACAATACTTGTAGCGTTATCAACCCCGCCAACCGCGACCGGAACAAGTGAGACGTCGGCAGTGCTCCCATTCCCAAATAGACCCCAGTAGTTGTTGCCCCAGCAATCCACGACCCCTGTGGAAAGCACGGCGCAGAGGCTCGCTGTATTGCTATTGATGCTCACAGCGTTTGTCACCCCGGTGACCGCCACTGGGACAGCGGAGTTGAAATACGGCCCGTATAGCTGTGAGATCGTTCCATTCCCGAGCTCGCCCGCGCTGTTATCTCCCCAGCAGTCCACGCCACCTGTAGTAAGCACTGCGCAATAGCCGCCCGTATAGCTGTGAGATCGTTCCATTCCCGAGCTCGCCCGCGCTGTTATCTCCCCAGCAGTCCACGCCACCTGTAGTAAGCACTGCGCAATAGCCGCCTGGATAGCTTGTGAGGCTTACAACATCCGTCAACCCGCTCACCGCTACAGGAACAGATGAATAGGACACAAGGGTATCGGCCCCCAGTTCGCCAGTGCCGTTGTTCCCGCCGTTATTACCCCAGCAGTCCACGCGGCCACTGCTGAGAATGACACAGTAGTTGCTCTCACCGCTCGTGATGCTCACGGCGCTGGTGATTCCACTGACAGGGACCGGGAGATCAGAGTAGTTGCTGGTGCTCCCGTTGCCGAGCATGCCGGCCCTGTTGGATCCCCAGCAGTCCACGCCGCCTGTAGCGAGCACAGCGCAGTACCCGTACAAACTAGCCGCGACGCTTACGGCGTTCGTGATCCCGATGACTGCGACTGGAACATCGGAATAGCCGTCTGCTGTTCCATTTCCAAGCTCGCCCTCGACGTTAAGACCCCAGCAGTCCACGCCGCCTGTAGCGACGACAGCGCAGTACCCCTCCGCACCGCCCGCTAGCATTCCCCCCGCGCCGCTCTGGGCACCACCGGTGCTACCGGAGGCAACCATCCCAGCAATCGGCGCGCTCAGGGATGCTGCACCCATCGAGCCCGCGTACGGAGCGCCACCGAAGGAGAAGACGCCGCCATCTGCGGCAACCTCCCAGTAGCCGGTGCCGCCTGGGGCAGCCGTGATGCCAACGATCGGCGAATTGAGAGGCTTTCCACCCATCGAGCCGAGGTACGGAGCGCCACCGAAGGAGAAGACGCCGCCATCTGCGGCAACCTCCCAGTAGCCGGGAACTCCTATTGAAGCCCCGTTAGGCCGTGTGTGTGTGTGTGTGGAGTGCTGACGGCAGGGGCAAGCCAACTGCACGCACAGAAGGTGAAAGGACGAAAGCCGTCAGCGCCAACGCAAGCGACGCACCACCCAATGCACCCGACCGAAATACACCCATACCGTCTTTCGAACGTTCCCACGCAATACCTTCACCCCGATCCCAGCTAGTCCGTGGCGAGATTTTACCAACTCCAAACATCTATAGTATACATCAAGCCAGGCAATGAAAGCTATTAGCCTGCGTTCTGACAGGACCTTCAGGCCGAATTGCCGGGTCGTCATGGCACGCGAACTTGGTTGTGGGCGCCGAGGCTAACGAAGCGCCGAGCAAAGAGAGGATCTGTTCCGGGAAGGAGTTGAGGGTGGGCGCTATTTTGCTAACCACGGCGGCTGACGGCACTGCGGGAGAGCGCGTCTAGCAGCTCAAGGACCCGAGCGGGAGCCGGTGCCTTGCGGGGCCGGTCCTCGTGTAAACGGTGAGTTCAGCGAACTCAGCGTCTTCCATCGCTCGTAGTAGCTCCCGCTCGATCAGAGTGCGACCTCCTGGTTGCAGATCACGAGCAACGATTGCGCAGCCAGAAGCAACGGTTCTGATGCAACGCGAATTTCCTTGCCGGGTGGGTTGCACCTGGTGTCCACTGAACAGGATGTGTGCTAGATAGCATGTGTGGTCGCGCCTATCTTCGCTCTTGACTTGTGGAACCCCCATGTTGGAATAGCGCTCTGGGCAGTTGTCGCAACCGCATTCTTGCTGGGAATGGTCCACGGGGTCACTCCGGACGAACACACCTGGCCGATTACCTTTTCATACGCCGTGGGTGGCTACTCGAGCAGAGCCGGAATGCGAAACGCCCTGATCTTCTCGCTGGCGTTCACTCTTCAGCGGGCGCTCGCCAGCGAGCTTGCATACTTCTCGCTTGCCAACTTTCTGACGCTGGGTTCCCGGGGGGACTATATCGTCTACGTCATCGTCGGCATCGCGATGCTCTGGGCTGCTCGCTATGTGCACCGCGGACGGCTTCCCTGGCACGTTGACCTGCACTTGCACCTGAGCAGAAGAGCAGAACCACGCGGCGGGACACCCGAGGCGAACGACGCCAGCGGCGTGGGGATCCCAGCGGCTCCAGGTCAAGAACACCCCCAAGAACACGACGGGCACCTCATCGCTGCATCTGAGGGAGGAGGAGCTCACTTGCACGTTCACTCTCACGGCGGGGTCAGCCTTGCCGAATCACCTCATTGGGCGAAGGACCCCTGCGAGAACTGCAAAGAGCCTGACCTCCAGGATCCTCGCGCGTGGATGCCGGCAGTGCACGGTTTCATCGCGGGCTGGGGCTTCGGCGCCTTTGCGATCATCGTCTACACAGTCCTTGCGCCCTCGATGCCCTCCGCGTTGTGGGGATGGGTACCCGGCGCTCTGTTCGGATTAGGCACCACGGTTGTGCAGGTCATGGTGGGTGGGCTCGTGGGTTGGTTCGTCCGGCGCAAGGGTGCGACGCCTGAGGCGAGCCGCCGGCTGGGGCTGGTCGTCGCGACCCGTACGCTCTGGTTCGGTGGAGCGGCCTTCGTTGTTGGGGGGTCCTTTGGGGTCATCTTCCCAGGTCTTGCAGGTCTTAGGGTCTCGACTGGCTTGCGTGTCCACAATCTCGCCCACCTTGGGCTACCGCTGGTACTCGTAGTGATCTCGGTCGCTGGAGTCGGCATCGGCTCGCTCGTTTCGGAGGTACGCAAGCTGCCACGCTCGCCGATTGCGCCAGAATAGAGCTGCACACCGTGGAGCCGTGATGGCCCCCTATTGACTACGTCGCGCTGACTTCCCTGACCGCCGATCCACAAGTGCCCCATGGTGACATCACCTGCACGGACGGGTTGCCGGCACCCACACCTTCGCACTCGTGATGCAATCGCTCGGGCACTGGCCAGGTAATGGCCACTCCGCGCAAGCAACGGTACTGCTCATTGCGTAGTGCCAGGTGAAGGTGCATACTGTCTTGTGGTGATGGAATCATTCGAGGGTGCCGCTCAGTCAAGTTTATCGGGCGAATCGCATCTTGCAGTTGAGGTGGCTGGCCTCACCAAGCGCTTCGGGCGCAGGACTGTTCTTAGTGACGTGAGCGTAGCAATACCGCGGGGTGTTGGGTTTGGCATACTCGGGCCGAACGGCGCAGGGAAGACCACCCTCCTGCGCACCCTCCTCGGACTGGTGAGATATTCATCGGGAGCAATGCGCATTTTCGGGCAACCGGTCCCATCGGAACTGCCAGCTCTGTTCCGGCGCATAGGAGCGGTGGTCGACGAGCCGGGCTTCTTGCCTCACATCACCGGCAGGCAGAACTTGGAGATGCTCGCTGCTGCGCGGGGTGACGGGGCGAGCAAGCGAATTGACTACGCGCTGGAGCGCGCCGGTCTCGGCGCCAACTCGGACCAGAAGGTCGCGCACTACTCCACCGGCATGCGTCAGCGTCTCGGTGTGGCTTCCTGCTTGATTGCCGACCCTGATCTGTTGATCTTGGACGAGTCGATGAATGGTCTTGACCCTGCTGGGATGCAGAACCTCAGGACCTTGATGCGAGAGCACGTTGCATCCTCGCGCACACTCATATTCTGCTCGCACCTGCTGGATGAGGTCGAAAGAGCCTGCGAGATGGTGGCGATCCTTGACAAGGGGAAGGTGGTCTTCCAGGGACCGATCGCACAGATCCGTGGCCAGGGTACGGCTCTTGTCAAGATCGGTTGTGATGACGAGCGCCGTGCCCTCTCGGTTCTTGCGTCCGTTCCGTGCGCAACGGAGGCCAGATTCGATCACCACGAGGGCATTATCGTGGTGCTGCGGGCGGGCTGCGATCCGGTACACAGCGCGGTGGAGATCAACCGATCCCTTCTGGGCGCAGGTGTGGCGGTCCATCTCATCGCTCCTGAGCGTCCGCGGCTGGAGGACTGGTTCATAGAGCTGACTCGTCCGGGCGCGAGTACCGACTCATCGCCAGCCAGCAGCCCGGAGGTTCGCGGCCGATGATCCCACCCAGAACGGCGTGGGTGCCCGACTGGGCACTGATCCGCACGAGGTTCCTCGAACTTCGCCGGCACCGCCCGCTGGTCATCGCGATGATCGGCGGGAACCTGGGGATTCTTCTCATCATGATCACGGCCATCTCCGTCATGCACGCGGTTCATCCGGACGTGGCGCCCGCAGGTGGGGGGTCGCGCTTCACTTCCTTCGTCTTCCTGATGCTCGCCACGGGTGTAATCACTGCGATGTTCCTGGGCGCGATCGTGGGATCAGAAGATCTGTCCAGCAAGTTCTTTCGAGCACTGGTCACCACCGGGCGCTCTCGGTTGGCGCTGTATCTCGCTCGCTTGCCTGCTGGCCTTGCGCTACTGGCAGCGGTGATCATACCGACCTACGCGGTCGCTGTGGGGTGCGCGGTGACCCTGTTGCCATCTCGTTCGTTTGAGTATTATTATGCGTTCAGCTCCTCCACGAAGGCCCCAGGGATCCACGTGATACTTGCGGCTGGCGGGTGGCTCCTGTTGCAGCTGATCGTGGTCTACGCCATCACCCTTGCCATCTCTGCCCTCGTTGGCTCGGAAGCTCCAGCCGTCATGATCGCCACTTTGCTCGTGCTCGCGGACCTGGTCTTGACCACCGTGATGCATTCGCATGTCCTGTGGTCCTGGCTCCGGTTCGTGGACATCGAGTGGATCCTCTGGGGCATGCGTCCCCACTTTCCTGGAATCGCCACTTGCTGCGGCACGCTCACGGGGCTGTCGTTCTCGATGCCCGGATGGGAGCAACTCCTCGCGCTCGTAGTATGGCTCGTAGTTCCGCTGGGCCTCGGCGCATATCGGAGCATAACGCGGGACGCCTGAGCACGCGATCGCTGCGAGTGCCCAAGAACTGACGGCTCACTGAACGACCGACGACCCTCCACCGAGGGCGGAGCCAGGCGCTCGCAAGCCATGTGCGGTCAATACTCTCCCTTCAAGCCCGCCCGTTCTCGAGCAGAGTCGAGTGCTGCGCAGACCGGCAGTGAAGCCGGGCGCGGTGCATGCCGGTGGTGACCCATACTCACGCTCCCTGCTCCAGGCCATATATCCGCGACGCGTTTCCGCCGATTATTTTATTGCGTTCCCCAGCAGGTATGTGGCCCATCATCTCCTCGATCACCTTGCGCGAGTACGGCCAGTCATTCCCATGGTGGGGATAATCGCTTGACCACATCATGTTCTCGACACCAACTGCGTAGCGCAGTGCAATGCCCGTTCGATCAGTGATGAAGGTGGCCGCCATATTCCGGCGCCAGTAGAACGAGGGCGGCTCTACGATGGGGATCTCGCCCCAGGATCTGTTGCGCCAATACCGATCGTCCAGCTGCTCAAGGAAGTGAGGGATCCACCCCACGCCGGTCTCGATCATGTTCACCTGCAGGCTAGGAAATCGCTCAAAGACACCAGTAAAGATGAGCTGGCCTATCGTCGAGGGCACAACAGAGAACACACCACCGAGCCCAGCTACCGCCTTGGCATTGGCCTTCGAGGAGCGTCCAGCATGGGCTCCAGCGGACCCCTTCTTCGCGCTGGCAGCAAGCCGCTCCGCGCCAGCACGGCGCTGCGCCTGCCTCGCGCGCCGAGATATGAGGTTGATGTGTATGCAGACCGGCATGCCCTCTGCTGACGCCGCGGCCCAGAACGGGTCATCAGCATCCGATACCGAGTCTCTCCCAGACGGCCAACAGGAGATCACAACGCCCCTGAAGCCACCCGCGTGCGCCTTGCGAAGCGCCTCTACGCAGTCGTCGGTTCCAGTCGATGGCATCTGAGCAAGAGCTACAAGCCGGTTCGGGTCAGGCGCGCAAAACTGCTCGACCAGAAATCGGTTGTAAGCATCTACGCCTGAGCGGACGAAATCGTCGTCTTCGTCGCCCAAGAAATGGCCAATAGTCCGCTGGGGGGCAAACAACACGGCTGCGTCTACGCCATCCGCGTCCATGTCCTTTAGGCGCTCCGCTCCATCATAACAACCCGGCCTAGCATCGTCGTAGCTGACGCCAGTCCAGCGAAACTCGTCATACGGCTTTCCTGGAGTCGCCACCAGGCCAATCGGATCAGGATCAGTCGCTCCCGCAAACTGCCATGCATCTCCCCCATCTACATCCTTCACGAGCTTTGGGGCCTTGTCCCAAAACCGTCGCGGCAGCCAGGTGTCCCAAATGTCTACAGGTTCGAGCACATGGGTATCACCATCCACAATTCGTTGCACGCCCATCAAGCCTCCTTGGGGTCCATGATCACGCGACCTCGCACACCGCCGCGCCACTGTCATTTGCCACTGTCATTTTCAACCCAGCCGGCCAACGTTCACGAACGCGGACTCCCGTCGGTGAGAAGCCGGTACCGTGCGCCACCGGCATAGTTTCAAGGCCGATCCTACACCATGACACTGACGTCAGAAGTGACACCCCGGGTACACTCCAGAACCTCGCACACGAACCACTCGCATTCCGCCGGGTCGCGCCTCAGGATGTGAGTTGCAGAACGCCTGCTGGACGAAAGACCGGGATCGTCACTCCTTCGGCAACCTGCTGGAAGGCAACCTCAAGGTCCATACCCACATGGAGGTGATCGGTCTCACATGCCACCACGTTCGTCATCATCCTCGGACCTTCCTCGAGATCGACCACGGCAGCGACATACGGAACCCGCTCGACGAAAGGCGGCAGGTCATTGTGGTACACGACCGACCAGGTATACAAAGTAGCCTTGCCACTTGCCTCCACCCAGGAGACGTCCTCGCTCCAGCAGTAAGGGCAAAAGGGGCGTGGATAGTAATGAGCGCGCCCGCAAGCACCGCAGCGCTTTATGAGGAGCTTCTCCTCGATCGCTGCATCCCAAAACGCTTTCGTGCTCTCGTCTGGGGTTGGAAGATCGAATCTCAAGGAGTCCATGCAAGTGATGTTTACCGCAACAATAGAGCTGGTCAAGTCTCGCAACCGAAGGCCGTTCACCAGCCCACGATGCATAATCCTCGCTAGCTCACGCGATTGCGCGATGATTTGGGTTCATGAACGCCCTGCACGATCTTTGCCTTGGCGACGTATTGCGTGAGAACGCCCGCAGCTACCCTGCCCATCTCGCAACGATATGCGCTGAACACCGCCTCACCTACCCCCAGCTCGACGACCGCGTGAACCGCTTGGCAAACGTACTTGCCGAACGGGATGTTGCACGTGGCGACCGCGTGCTATGGACGGGGCAGAACTGCCACCGTTTCCTTGAAACACTGCTTGCCGCCGCGAAGCTCGGGGCAGTGCTCTGTCCCGCGAACTGGCGTCAGAGCACTGACGAGCTGCGCTTCATCATCGAGGACTCCTTTCCAAAGGTCGTAATCTTTCAGTCCGAGGGGCTCGGTGACGTTCAAACATCGCTCAAGGAGAACCTTGCGCGTTGCTCTGGTAGCTGGATCTGCCACGATACAGACACACCTGATAGCTACGAGGCACTAGTAGCTGCTGGCGAGAATTCCGACCCGTGCCAACAGGTAGATCCCTCGTCAGCTGTCCTCGAGATCTACACAGGGGCCTTCGCTGGGCGACCCAACGGCGCTCTGTTGTCTCACACCGCCATCATCAGCCAAGACCTAGTCATAAGCACCCTGCAGCGCATCAACAGCGAGACGATCTTCCTGGCAAACGGACCGTTGTTTCACGTCGCGACCTTGATGTCGGCATTGGCGACTTTTCATCTCGCGGGCACCTTGGTATTCACGAGGCGCTCCTCGGCTGAAGAAATTTGCAGGCTCATAGACGTGGAACACTGCACTTCGGCTTTCCTGATGCCAAACACGATGCGCGAGATGATCGAGCTGAACCGGAACGGCCGTTATGACCTGTCGAGCCTTAGGACCTTCCCCGGCAGCAAGTCCTGGAACGAGATGGTCACCATCGACGACAGTCCATGGGGCCGCGACCCTGCCGGCTACGGCCAAACCGAGGTCATGGGCCTGCTCACATTTAACGCGATCGGCGGCCCTGGCACCGGTACCAGTGGTAGGCCGTCGCCACTCGCACAGGTACGGATTGTCGATCCCGATGGCCGCGAGGTGCCACCAGGTGAGACCGGCGAGATCGTCTGCAGGGGTCCCATCGTCATGAACGGGTATCACGACCGCGAGTCGCTGAACGCCCAGCGATATCGCGGGGGTTGGTATCACACTGGTGACCTCGCCCGGCGCGAAGAAGACGGATCGATCTCCTTCATCGCTCCCATGATGCGAATGATCAAGTCAGGGGCCGAGAACATCTACCCAGCCGAGGTCGAGGCGTGCATCGCTAGCCATCCCGGGGTCAAGGAGATCGCGATCATTGGCGTGCCGGATCGCAAGTGGACCCAGAGCGTCAAGGCAATCGTCGTGCCACAGGACGGTTCCGAGATAACCCCCGAGGAGATCATCGAGCACTGCCGAAGAAACATTGCCTCGTACAAGAAACCCCGCTCGGTGGTGATCGTCGACGCCCTTCCCAGAAAGGAATTTGCGATCGACTACGACGCCTTAGACGAGGCTCATGGCGGTGGCGGGTACCCTGGGATCGGCTCCCTTGCCAGCTCGGACACATCAGCTGCTCCTCGTCGCTCCGAAACCAGCTGATCCAGGCTACGCGTGACCAAGCGCGAGCGCATCAGGTCCTATCGACGCCCGATCACCAGCGCACGCAACCAGGTTCCACCTCACGTCGCAGCGGAACCAGTTCCCGCATGTGCACCCAACTCAGAGTGAACTACCCCCACCTGTTGGTGGGGGTTTCTAGCCTCCACCAACAGGATCGACTCGGGCTTTTGGACCTCTCCCGCTGATGTCCACCTGAGCACGCTCATGCAACTTCCCAAACGGTGATGTAGCCCATCTCTTGATTCCCGTTTCCCTGTCCGGCCTTGCTTGCACCAGACTCCACCACAGGCGTGCCTGTGTCCAAGTTTGTACCTTGGCGGGCTGCTGCCGGCGTTCCACCGGCAAGAGCGAGTTTGATCCCCCGCTCGCGGATTTCTTCGGCGGCGTTTATGTCCGCGTGTGCTCTATATCCACACTTGACACAACAGAACACTGATCTGCTGGCCCGGTTGGCTGGTTGACCTCCTCCCATGGCTTTAGCCGTGGGAGGAGGTCAATTCACCAAAACGGCGAGAGATGCGGCGGATCTGCACGTTCTGAGGATCTCGAAAGCGCACTCCTGTGGTCTTGGTAGTCCACGTCGGATACCGGGACTTATTAGAGAAGAAGTTCTTGTAGGCGGTGTCAGTGTCTTTGATCGCCTGCTGGAGGATCTGTGACGGAGCCTCGGCAAGCCAGGGTGCTACCTCCGGGTCATCTCGGAGGTCCTTTAGGTCTTTCGCTTGGGCGGTGTAGCCAGGGGAGGTCCCGGTGATGCGATAAGCGAGGTCTCGCTGCTCTTTGGCGAGGTTCTTTACCACTCGGCAGCATCCACCGATTCGGCGGATCAGCAGCTCTTGGGATGGAGTGGGGTAGCCCCGGTAACGAATCGCGATGCGACCTCGCTCGTTGTTTGGGTCCCGCTTCACCCAGCATCGCCGTGCTGTAGCCACACGCGTAGTATCCCCTACTGGTGTGACATCTAGTGTCCGAAACACCGTCGTGGCATCCTCGCCGTTTGGGAGTGCCATGTCCACTTGGTGTTCGTAACCAAGTACCGCCGTGGGGCGCTAACCAAGAAGATGTTGGTGCGTTGTGAGGAGGTGATGGCGGATGTATGCGCCGACTTTGGTCGCCGCTTGGCAGAATTCAACGCTGAGGACGACCACATCCATCTTCTTGTCGAGTTCCCGCCCACTGTGCAGCTCTCCGCACTTGTCAACTCCCTCAAGGGGGTCTCTGCTAGGAGACTCCGCCAAGAGTTTCCTGCCCATGTGCACCGATACCTGTTGGGAGGGAACTTCTCGTCCCGTTCGTACTACGTAGGCACGAAAGGAGGAGCCCCGTTGTCGGTTCTTGCGAAATATGTCGAGTCTCAGCGCCAGCCTGGAGGCGATTCATCTCCCGCCTGAAGGCGAGAGCACTCTCGCCTAAAGAGCGGTAGAATGCCGTATGCGCTGGGAAGGATCAGTAACCGTCGTCACCGGAGCGTCACGTGGCATAGGCGAAGCTGTCGTGCGTGCAGCCGCGCGCCGTGGAGCAAAGGTTGGGCTAATTGCACGCTCCGAAGATGATCTAAATACCCTACTTGCAAGCATTGGTGAAAGGGGCGCTGTCGCACCTGCGGACGTAACGGACGAAGAAGCACTCACGCATGCTCTGACATCGATCGCTGCGGAGCTCGGGCCGATCGACATTCTCGTGAACAACGCGGGAATTGGCCACTACGGAGCAGTGTCATCCACCGACACAGCTGTATTCGAAAAGCTCATGGCGGTGAACTACTACGGCACAGTCTACGCGACCAAGGTCGTCCTACCAGAGATGCTACGGCGCCACCGCGGTCACATCGTGAACGTGGCCTCGGTTGCAGGCCGACTCGGCGCACCCTTCGAGTCTGCCTACGCTGCTAGCAAGTTCGCCGTCGTCGGCTTGACGGAAGCCCTTTCCGTCGAATTGTCGCATTCGGGAGTTGGGGTGTCCATGGTCAACCCTGGCCCCGTAGCGACGGAGTTCTTCAAAGCACGCGGGCATCCGTACAGCCGGGCCTTCCCGCGTCCCATTCCCGCATCGCAGGTCGCAGAGGCCGTGGTTAGGGCTGTAACCGATGACCGCTTGGAGGTGACTGTGCCTACCTGGCTCGAGTTGGGCGTGATCACACGTCACATAGCCCCGTTGCTTTATCGATGGGGTGCAGCCAGGAGCTTCTCGGACGAGCTGGCAGCGACCGCACCGGAAGATGCGTAATAAGCCGCTCCAGACCAAACGGATCCCTGGATTGGGTTCCCTGGCGGGCCCCTCAGCTACGCTTTGCGCCTGGCTCGTCTAGCCAGCGGTTCATCGCCACCGTGCGCGCGTTGCGGCACACGAGTACATGGCGCACCGCGCGCTGTACACGTCGTTGCTGATCTGCAGTGGTCACCACCTTGCGTAGGAGGTAGTCCGCTGCATCTCCATGATCTGCCTCCGCATATGCATGAACCGCGAAGTTGGCGACTTCCATGCCATAGTGATCTCGAAGACCTTCGTAGAGCGTCTTTGCGTATCCACTGGCTGCAGCGAGCCGCTCGCCAGCCCAGCCAAACGCAGCTAAGCCCTCTTCGTAAGAGCGCCGCATGTAGTAAAGCGTCGTGAAGACTGCACCGATGGTCTCAGGCATAGCTGTGTACGCCTCCAGCTCAGCGTCCTCTATCCCAAGCTGATGCGCCCACACAATCTTCATGTCCACATGGTTCTCGTCTCCCGCATACCCCGTCTCGTCCGCAAGGTTCTGCAACCAGTGCGCGAAGTGCTGGCTCACTTCGAGCGATAGCGCATCTGAATCGGGAGCATTCGCCACGAGCGAGGCAAATTCCGAGGTGTAGAAGCGCCCAAGAAAGTAGTACTCCTTACACAGCCTCTTCAAGAGGTCGACCTCGAGGGTCCCGTTCGCAACTGCTTCCCAGACGAGGTTCCTCGCCGTCATGATCTCTGATTGCATCGTGTCGAGGCCAGCCATGAATGTATCCACATCAAGCGCGACATCACTGCTCTCCCCGGCTCTTATATCTTTGAACTCTCGCTTCTCAACCATCACGCCATCCTCTCTATAACGTTTGGGTTATTCTCGCCACACTGGATCCAAGGGCCCATCGACGCCCACTGACGCTCAGTAGTCCGACGGTGCGTTTTCCGCAGGTCTCCCGTCTCGGCCATGCCCGAGGATCAATCGTCGTACATCATACGATACAAGTGCACAATGGAACCGCCGACGCTGTCATCTGGGCCTCGAATGGTCTCGCAATGCCGGGGGTCTGCGTAGGGTGGTCCGCCTCTTCGGGAGCTCCCTTCAAGAATGCGAAGGTCTTGCAGCCCCGCTGGAACAGCCGTCCGGCTTTGCGGAACCACCGACACTTAGTGCGTGACGCGCACTGGTGGTGCTGCCATACTTTCGGATACTGGTGTACAATAGTTCTAAACGTGCACTGGGCATGTGGAGGATGTTCCTAAGGCGTCTCTTCGCTATACCCAGTCGCCTGGTGCGCTACACAACGAGGAGTGGCACACGGTTGATGAGCGAGCAACAAAACGCAGGCAGCGAGCGTGTGCAAGCGCTCGCTACGAGGGACCCCGGTGCGAAGCGGACTAAATGGCAGGCACACGCTTGGCTGTTTGGCCGCTATTCAAGAGACGAAATCTGGGTGCAATTCAACACGGCTAATGGCGAGAAAGCGAGCTAGTAACGATGGATGTTGACATCGTATCGTTGGCAGGGCACCGGGGGCGCCTTGTCGAAGGAAGGAATGGTGACCCGGTCACCGCCGAGGTGATGCGCGGGTTCATGGAGGCGATCTGCTTCGAAATGGCCACGTATGTGTCGCGAACTGCGATCACGCCGATCCTCAACCAGTCCAACGAGCGCAATGCAACCGTGCTCGACGGTCGGGGGCGGCTCGCAGCCTTGAGTGTAGGGATCCCCCAGTTCATGCTCACCTCGACCCTTCCAGTGCGTTTTGCCCTGGACTTCTTGGGGGTTAACGAGTTCTGCGCGGGCGACGTCTTCATCGCGAACGACCCCTACCACGGTGGTGGTCATCTCCCGGACTACAACGTCTTCGCTCCCGTGGTCGTAGATGGCCGCCTTGTTCTCATACCAAGCATCCAATGTCACCACGGCGACACCGGCGGTGCTGTTCCTGGTGGGTACAACGTAACCGCATCCGACATTTGGGGAGAGGGCGCCCGCTGGCCTGTGCTCAAAGTAATTGACAAAGGCGTCGAGCGACGTGACGTTCTCTACGCTCTCCAGGCGAACAATCGCCTGCCTGGCCACATGGCAGATCTCCGCGCTCAGATGGGGGCTGCAGAAACCGCAGCCCGTCGACTCACCGGACTTGTCGAGCGCTATGGGATTCCGGCGGTTGAAGCATCAGTGGACTACATGATCGACTACGCAGGAAAGCGCTTTGCAGAAGAGGTATCCGCCTGGCCAGACGGCGTCTATGAGGCGGATGCATATGTAGACCACGACCCGCTAGGAAACCGCGATGTCCATATTCACGTGAAGATCACCGTGGACGGCGAGCGGCTCGTAATCGATTACTCGGGCTCAGATGACCGCCAGGAACTCCAAGCATGGTCAACCTTCGGGAACACTCGCGGCTGCACTATTGCGCAGATCGCATCAATGATGGACCCCGCGATCCCAAAGAACGAGGGATTCTTCAACGCGATCGAGCTGATCGTTCCCCAGGGGTGCGTCCTGAACCCGCTTCCCGGGAAGCCGGTCAGCGCTGGCACCCATCACCCCGGTATTGATGTTGGAGAGGTCATTGCCCTTGCACTTGCGAAGGTAATGCCGGACCGCTGTGTCCCCCAGACCTACAAGACAGGGATTCCGACAACGATATCCGGAACCGATCCGAGAACTGGGAACACCTTCATAGACCCCTCCACCGAGGTCTACGCTGGCTGGTGTAATGCCGCGAAGGGCCTGGACGCCTGGGGCGCTCAGAACGCATCCTTTGGGAACCTCTGGAAAGCAACCGCAGAGATAAATGAGAGCATCTACCCCCACGTCATCTGGGGACGCGACTATCGCACTGACTCCGGCGGTCCTGGCCAGTGGCGAGGCCTATGCGGCAGCCACTACGTCAAACAGGTGCGAGTTCCCTCAAAGGTGTACACGTACGTAGTCGGCATGCGCTACCCGATGCCCGGCATCGCCGGCGGCCGTCCTGGCGCACCCAACAAGCTCACCCTGGCGGTCGGGTCAGACTCCCCCGTCGTTGTCACCCACACCGCAGAATGGGTTCCGATGGCAGCTGGGGAGAAGATCGTCTACGACTACGGTGGCGGTGGCGGATGGGGAAACCCCCTTGACCGCGATCCACAGGCGGTCCTCGACGACGTCCTCGATGAGTACGTGAGTGTCGAAGGCGCGCTGAACGACTACGGGGTAGTGCTCACCGGCTCCTTGGAGGAGTTGACTCTAGCAGTGGATGAACAAGCAACGAGGGACTTGCGCTCCACTATGCGCACCGGTCACTCGGGCAGTCCGCTCCTTTCGTGATATGCCACCCGGACGTCGCAAATGCCATCGAAATCGATCTGATCGACGGAGCAGAGCCCCCTTCAGCGTAGACAGCACTCGCCGGCAGAGAAACCAGCGCTGCGATCACGATCATCGCCACCACAGGCGAGCCATCTAAACGTGTAAGCAGCAGCCGCGGACGCCTCCAAGAATCTCATCTCGAACCCAAACTTGCACCTCCTCGCCCTTGCACCTCCTCGCCCCTAGATAATTGCCCCGCCCGCTCACAGTCTGACCGTCTCGCGCGAACTCCACGACACCGAAGGGCGCTCGACTTGCGGCCCGAACTCGCGCGCCTGAACTCGCGCGAAAGTGCCGCGTCAACACACTGGAGTGCATCCGGGAGGCCATTGCACAGGATCGGTCCTCGCCCGCGTCATCTGCCTCTTCGATCAGGCGCCAGCAGAGCTGCACAGAAACCTCAGATCGGACCAGGGCCAGAGCCAGTGGATTGCGAGCCGGCGCGAGGTTAGGCCGAAGTTCCCCCCAATTCCTACGGTCATAACCGCTTTTCAATACGGCCAGGTGGCCTTTTGTGCCCTTGGAATGTGAGAGGTGTTGTCATGTAAGGCTAGGTGTATTGGTAGGAGAAGTGCTGTAGTACTCGATGTGCATGGCAACTGTGTGATAGCATGGTTGGCATGTACGTTACGAGGGTGCCGAATCGGGGCTCACCGCCGGCGATCCTGTTGCGAGAGGGCTTCCGTGAAGGCGGCAAGGTGAAGAACCGTACGCTCGCTAATTTGTCTCGCTGGCCAGAAGAGAAGGTGGAAGCGCTATCGGCGGTGCTCAAGGGGCTTCCAGTCAAGGCGGAACTTCAGGGTGCTTTCGACATTGTGCGCAGCCTGCATCACGGACACGTAGCTGCGGTGCTTGGCACGTTGCGCGAGCTCGGTCTCGAAGAGATGATCGACCCTTTGCGCTCGCGCAAACGTGACCTCGTTGTCGCGATGATCGTGTCTCAGGTAATAGCCCCTTCCTCGAAGCTAGCGTGCGCGCGCACTCTGCGGACAGAGACTGCAACAAGCTCGCTCGGTGAGGTGCTTGGTGTGAGTAGTTGTGACGAGGACGACCTCTACGAGGCAATGGACTGGGTGCGAGCACGCCAAGGCGACATTGAAGACGCGCTTGTTGCCAGACACCTAAAGGATGGCATGCTCGTGCTCTATGACGTGTCATCTGCGGCCTTTGAGGGACGGACCTGTCCGCTCGGTGCGCGCGGGCACGCAAAGGACGGCGTGCGAGGCCGGCTCCAGATCGTCTACGGGTTGCTTGCGACCAAAGAGGGAATCCCTGTCGCGCTCGAGGTCTTCGCGGGCGATACAGGGGATCCAGCTACGGTTGCCTCTCAGGTAAACAGACTCAAGGAGCGCTTTGGCCTCTCCTATGTCGTGCTCGTCGGGGATCGGGGGATGCTGACCAAGGCGCGCCTGAAAGAAGATGTGATTCCCGCGGAGCTCGACTTCATCACCGCACTCAGGGCTCCATCGATCAAGGCCCTCGTGCAACAAGGTGCTATACAGCTGTCGCTCTTCGACGAGATGGACCTCTTCGAAGTCACCCACCCTGACTATCCCACAGAGCGTCTTGTAGCGTGTAAGAACCCCTACCTGGCCGAAGAGCGGACGAGGAAGCGCCTCGAGCTGTTGGCTGCGACCGAAGCCGAGCTCAACAAGATCACGACCGCTGTCACCCGCACCCGTCGGCCGCTTCGTGGCAAGGACAAGATCGCACTTCGCGTAGGCAAGGTAATCAACTCTTGCAAGATGGCCAAGCACTTTGTCATAAAAATCGCCGACGACTCCTTTACGTTTCATCGCGACGAGGACAAGATCGCAGCTGAGGCTGCTTTGGATGGGATCTACGTGTTGCGCACAAGCGTCGACGAAGCGGTGCTTGATACCGATGAGGTGGTCTCTTCCTACTCAGCCCTGGCCTACGTCGAGCGGGTCTTTCGGGGCTTCAACACCGACCTCGATATCCGCCCAATCCGTCACCGCACAGAAGAGCGGGTACGCGCCCACGTGTTCTTGCGGATGCTCTCCTACTACGTCAGCTTCCACATGGAGCGCTCCCTCGCTTCGATGTTGTTCAAAGACGACGACCACGACGCTTGCGAAGCAGCCCGCACCAGCCCGGTAGCTCCTGCAGAGCGCTCGCAGAGAGCACTCAAGAAGATCGCCACCAAGCGAAGCGAAGACAACCAGCCCGCACATAGCTTCGCCACCCTGCTTGGCGACCTCGCGACCATCGCGGCTAACCGGGTCCGTCCCATCGATGCCGACCTGGACGCCTTCACGGTGATTACGACGCCGACTCCGATCCAGCGCCGGGCCTTCGATCTGCTCGGCGTCTCGCACCGTCTGGGCTACATGTTGTCATAACAACACGAGAGTCTCCCAGTAAACGTCCTGGTAGCTGGCGGTAGT
>JAJZXF010000035.1 GCA_021802485.1 Actinomycetes bacterium
TGTCGGCACTGGGACTGCATGCGCGACCTTCACCGGCCACCAGGCCCCTGGTGGTTATCGGTTCGTAGCCGCAGACGGTGGTGTGTTCTCCTTTGGCAACGCTGTGTTCGCTGGATCCCTCGGTGGCGAGGGTGTGAGTGACATCGTGGGGATAGCTACCAGCTGAGGACTTACGCGTAGTTTCACAAGTGTGACGGCTAGCCGACGAGATGCATCAATAGGCACCTATGGGCGGTGAAGGGGCGACGCCCCGTCTCGGCCAGCAGGATCGGCAACCGTTGGCAACCCTCCAAGTGGGCGTCGGCTCCCTGTCTCCTCCAGTGCCCCGGACACAAGAGTCCTTCGCTGAACAAAGCAAATTGCGCATTCCGAAGAGCTACGCTGGTGGCGCGCGAGGCCGGGTCGGCTTTTTAGGGCCCGACTGAGTGGCAGCCCTCGCATAGGTCGACGGCCTGACCATTGAACGCATCAAGGATCACGGTGTACGACGTTACCGGTGGGTATTTCTGCGCTGGCGACAGCGGCGCTGGATGGGACCACAGAGGGACCGTCGCAATCACCGTTACAATCCACACCGGCGTCGTGGGGTTGATGTACGGGTTGCTGGGAGTTGGCTCACCCATGAGGTTCTCCGCGCGCAGGTAAGTCGTCAGCTTTGCATATTCAGGGGGTCGGTGCTTGTTTGCACTGCGGCTGCCACCAGCGATCAAGAGAGCCTGCTGTTCGCTGATCTCGGAACCACTAGGCGATGCGAGCAGTTGGCTCTGCGTTTGTCTTTCCCGTGCAGCACCTCCTGCGAGGCAAGGTTTGAGTGGAACGGCTGCGCTGTCCTTGTAGCAGGGAGTGATCCACGGTGGTGTGCCGGGTGGGACCGGCGTACTTGCAACCCGTGGCACGTGGTAGCTGGGGATCGTCGCTGCACGCCTCAGGTGTCGAGCAGTTGTTAGACGCGGGCTAGCAGCGCTTGGCCCCGGAACAACGAGAGCTGCGGCCAGCCCGCCGCCACCTACTACCGCAATAGCAACTACTGCTGTTATGAATCTTGTTCTAGGTGACTTGAGCATCGGGGATTCCTCTTAGCTTTCAACTCGTGTGCTTGATCAGGTGGGCTTGTTGTCTGCCCACTCGTAAGTTTGGACCTCAGAGCCGTTGAGGCAGAAACCTTCGGCGAACGCATTGCAGCCCGCGTTGACGACTGTCTGCATGGAAGGCCAGTACTCCCAGCCGCCGTTTACGTAGGCCTGGAGGTAGTTATTGAAGGTATCAGCGCGGTCCGCGTCGAAGTCCGGCTCTGAATCAGGCTCGCCACTCGCACCGCCAACCTCATTGTCGTCGTCCGGCACTGCACACGAATTGGTGCCCGGTAAGCAGAAGTCGTTCGCATACTCTTCGAGCTCGATGCCAGCCTGCTGATTGTAAGCAACCGTCGATGTCTGGATGGTGGATGTACCGGCTAAGATGCCGTCGATATAGATATTCCAGTATGTCGATTGACCGCTCAGCCCCTGCTCTGTGATCTGGTACTGGTGGTTGTTGCCATCTGGTGTGATGTTGTAGATCGTATGGAAGTAGAACTTCCCGTTGTTGGCGTCTGCCCAGAAGATTTCGTACGCGACACAGTTGCACCCATTTGGGTTCCACGGAGCGCTTGGCTCGAAGTTGGCCATGAGCCCAGTTTCAACCCATGAGGAGCCGGTCGAGTCCGTCAATAGCCACATCTCGTTATTGATGTGGGAAGGGTAACCAATGTAAGGGGTGTATGGACCGTTGGTGTAATCTGAGCCGTACTCGGTTCCGGCTAACGCCAGGTAGTTATCATGCCACTGCCCTTCAGCGCCTTCGAGTCCGTTCGCCTGGTAGTACCCGATTGAGTAGACGTGACAGCCATAGTCGTACTGGCAGTAGTTGTAGTTGGGCCCGTATGCTGTCGCTTTGTTACCCCCCCCTACGGTGATCACCACGCCTAGCGCAAGGAGAATCGCCACGGCTGAGCATCGCACCGCCCTTTTACTCACGTCACCTGCGCTCATAACGCTACTCCTTGGTAACCTGTTCCGGTGTCTTGTGATCCGCTGGAGTCCGCACATTTCGCAAGCACTGGCATCAGGGCTTGGCGATCGTGTTTAGATCCGTGTTGTCAGGAAACCTTATCTCTTTACCTTTAGCCATCATGATTCTACATCAGTTAGTGTACGCGCGTCAAGCAGATGCTGGTTCGTAGTGCAGCAGACCCCTACGGCCGTCGAGGCGCTCGGAACACAGCGGAGAAGCCACTGTGGGTGCAAAGAACGACCTTGGACCGATCTCACTGACCTACCCGTGTGCAAGAATCACAACATGAGTCGTTTCAAGGTCCCACAAGGCTGGTGCGCACAGGCGTACAAGTTCTGCCTTGACGATGGACAACAGGCGGGCACGCTGGAGGCGTCTTGCTTCGGGGCCAAGCGGTTCGCTAAGAAGTGGGGACTCAGGCTCCTAGAAGACCAGCTCCATGCAACAAATACCAACCGAGCGCTCGCTCTCAGGCAGGGAGCAAGTACCAAAGACGCTGACAAGTGGGCAAAGACGATGGTCCAGGTTCCCTGGTCACAGGCTGCGATGCGACACCTCTGGAACGATGAGAAAGACCTCATCACAGCAAGGGACCATGCTGAGCGTAAGACCGCGGTAGGGAACATCCACGCGAGGGAAGTGCTCGAATTCCTCGCTCTCCGACAGGGTGCGCACAGGACCGAGGCGAGGAACTACGCAGACCGAGTAGTTCCAACGGTTGGCTGGTGGAAGGAGAACTCAAAGGAGGCCTACTCGTCTGGTTTCGAGGTCGCAGCACTTGCACTCAAGAACTACTTTGATTCGAAGAACGGGATGCGCAAGGGCCCACCAGTTAGCTGGCCAAAGCCCAAGCGCAACCACCGCGGGCGCCAATCGGTGGGTTTTGCGACAGGGAGTATCGAGATACTTGACCGCTATCATGTGCGCTTGCCCGTCATCGGTGTACGCGGCAGGAAGGCGCCGACAGACAAGCTCAGGCCGCGGATCAAGGATGGCTCTGCGAAGATCCTTCGGGCTACGCTCTGCGAAGATGGGCACCAGCGGTTCGTCTCGTTCAACGTGATCGTGAAGCGGGAAGCCCGCATACCGGCAACACATGGCGTCTGTGGCACCGACGTCGGCATTGCGCACCTCGCTACTTTCTCAGATGGGTATGCAGTCGAGAACCCGAGGGCTGAGAGGCAGGTACGACAGAAGATCAACCGTTACCAGCGCAGGATGGACCGCCAGCACCGCACAGTGAGCCCAGCATGCTTCAACCCCGACGGGACCCATATCGCTGATCGCTGTCTTTGGAGAGTGCGGTCAAAGGATACCCAGGCCAAGCTCAAGCGTGCTCATGCGAAGGCCGCGAACATCCGCAAAGACCGGATCCACAAGGAGCCCCACCGCCTCGCGAGCACCTACAGCGTGAACGTGGTCGAAGACTTGAACGCGTCTCACATGATACGAAGAGGTCGCAGCAAGCGGGGGTACAGCCGATCCCAGGCCGATTCGGTTCTCGCGGAGCTGCGCCGCCAGCTCTCTTGCAAGCACGCCTGGTTCAGCGGCACCCTCTTGCTCGCTAGCCGCTGGTACCCATCATCGAAGACCTGCTCTTTCTGCAAGGTCGTGAACCATAACCTGCAGCGCTCAGACAGCGTGTTTCAGTGCCCGAAGTGTGGGCTCGTGATTGGTCGCGACGTAAACGCTGCATACAACCTGCAATCGTTGCCAGGACTCGCCCGTGTTGCTGTGTTCTTGCAACTCTCGACTGGGGAACCGGTCGAGGGGTCCAAGCTTCCAGTGCGTCCGTATGGCTCAGAGAAAGAGGACGCGAAGAATCAAGGCACCCGCAGTTCGCGGGGGTGTGCCCGAGCTGGAGGCCCGAGGGCCAATGGAGGGGGGAGGAAGACCGCCAGACGCAGTTCTGTAGGGGACCACCCCTTTGATCGGGAAGCTGCTGTTTCTACCGGCTTTGTCGGCGTACTCGACGGAGTCTCACCCAGCGCCAAGAAGGCGCTGTCTTGATGCTTGCGCGTCAGTCCGAGACAGCGGCACGGCCTGAAGTTCACAGGCCGCCGAAGGAGCGTGCAACTACTGCACGCTCACCGGGAACGGCTCACGCAGGTTCTGGCAGCAAAGATGCGTGCATTGCGCCCCAAGCGCAAGGTAAGACTTAGAGATGGTATGCGAGTAGCGTTCTTCGTCCATCCACACAGGCGTGACGGTTACGAGGTCGCTCGGCGCGCAGTCTCGTGGCTTTCAGAGCGGGGGCACGAGGGGATTGTTCCGCAAGATCGCGCTGGGACCTGGTCTGAATTGAGGGATGATTTCTCAAGAGCGCTTGAAGATCAGGTTGACCTGGCAGTGAGCTTGGGGGGTGACGGTACCATGCTGCGTACGGTCGAGCTCTCGATCGAGGCCTCGGTACCGGTTCTCGGGGTGAATATGGGCACGCTCGGGTACCTGACGGAGGTGCCCACGGACGGCCTGGAGGCCGCGCTCGAGCGGTTTTCCACGGGCGAATACGAGATTGAGGAGCGCATGACCCTGGAGGTCGAGGTTGTGCGCGGCAGTTCCGATGTGGATGAAGGATCAAACGAGCGGTCCATTGGCGATGAGGGCTTCGGCCGAGCTCGCGCGCCGCTTGCTTCGCATCGGAACCTGGTGTTGAACGAGGCTGTGGTCGAGAAGACGTTTCCGGGCCGTACCGTACGTATGGACGTAAGCATCGATGGCACACCCTTTGTCACCTATGCTGCAGATGGGCTAATCGTTGCGACGCCAACCGGCTCAACGGCATACAATCTGTCGGTACGCGGTCCGATCGTTTCGCCGCGGATGTCCGCGGTGATCGTCACGCCGGTTTCGCCGCATATGCTGTTTGACCGGTCGCTCGTGCTGGAGCCAAGTGAGGGAATAATGATCAAGCTGGTTGACGGAAGGCGGGCGGGGCTCGTCCTCGACGGCTTTCCCCTTCTGGAGCTCTCTCCTGGCGACTGCGTATCATGCCATGCGGGCTCTAAGCGCGCGCGCCTCGTAACCTTTCATCGACGGGACTTCCATGCGATTCTTAAAGCAAAGTTCGCCCTGTCAGGGGAGTGACTGCTAGCAGATGCTCGAAGAGCTGCGGGTGAGCGGACTCGGGGTGATTGCCGACACGACCCTTCAGCTGGGCAATGGCATGACGGCCCTGACTGGGGAGACTGGAGCCGGCAAGACCCTACTCGTCGAGGCGCTGGAACTCCTCCTCGGTGGTCGTGCGGATGCCACGCTCGTGCGGCCGGGCAATGAGGAGGCGATCGTCGAGGGAATCTTCGCTGTAGGCGGTAGCGAGCTGGTATTAGCAAGAGCGGTTCCGTCGAGCGGAAGATCACGGGCATGGGTGAACGCCAGGATCGCGCCTGTGTCGGCGCTTGCCGAGGTTACGGATGGTCTTGTTGACCTACACGGACAGCACATGCACCAGTCCCTTCTGCGCCGTGACGCACAGCGGGATGCCTTGGACGCGTTTGCGGGCCTCGCTGAACAGATCGAGGCTTATGCAGCTGCAAGGGCGCGGGTGCGGAGTATGGAAGAGAAGCTGGCAGCACTCGGAGGGGACTCGCAGGCGAGGGAGCGCGAGGCAGACGTCCTGCGTTACCAGCTGGCGGAGATCGACGCAGCTGGGCTAAGCGATCCAGAGGAGGTTGAGCGTCTTGAGAGCGAGGCTGAGGTTCTTGCCGATGCATCTGCTCACAGGGAGGCTGCCGCTGTAGCTCTCGGAATGCTCGTTGGCGATAGCAGCTTGGCGGGCGTGCGAGCATCACCAGCGAGGGACCTTCTCGGCGAGGCAATGGCTGCGCTTGGGGGGCGGGCATCGTTTGCGAGCACGCGGTCGCGTCTCGGGGCCGTGGCAGCTGAGATTGATGATGTAGCAACTGAGTTGCGCTCAGTTGTAGATGCGCTCGAAGAGGATCCCGAACGCTTGGACGAGGTTCGCACTCGCCTGCAGCTGATACGGGAGCTCGCTCGCAAGTACGGCGGAACGATCGCAGACATCCTCAGCTTTGCAAGCCGTGCATCAGAACGCCTGGTGGAGCTCGACGGTATGGCGGAATCGGCCTTACGACTTCAAGGTGAGCTCTCGATCGCGTCAGCGGAATGTGTTGCAGCTGGTGACGCACTCGGGTGTGCTCGCCGCTCCGCTGCGAGCCGTTTTGCGTCGAGGGTGCAGGAGTATCTGCGCACTCTTGCGATGCCGAGGGCGGCATTGGAGGTTCGCCTCTCAGAAAGTGGACCTGGTGACGACGCGGGGTTCTTGTTCACAGCGAACCCCGGCGAGGTGCCTATGCCGCTAGCAAAGGTTGCGTCGGGGGGTGAGCTTGCGAGGGTAATGCTCGCGATTCGCCTTGTTGCAAGCGCGAGTGGAGGTCCCTCAACCCTTGTCTTCGACGAAGTTGACGCTGGTATCGGTGGCGAGGCTGCACTTGCAGTCGGGCGCGCACTTTCTGCACTTGGGAGAACGCATCAAGTTCTAGTCGTGACCCACCTCGCGCAGGTCGCAGCCTATGCGGACCACCACGCGCTGGTGAGCAAACAGGAGCGCTCTGGCAGGACGGAGGCTTGCGCTTCGGTCGTCGACGGTGAGGAGAGGCTCGTGGAACTCTCGCGCATGCTATCTGGCCAGTCGGGCAGCCGGATAGCGCGGGAACACGCGAAGGAGCTGCTGGAGATGGCATCGAGCGAACGCGCTGGGGCGAAGAGCGATAGTCGCGTGCCGTTGTCGTGAACCAAATATCCGCTCGCTGCGGTTGTGAGCGTTGTGCTGCGTGCTGGCGTAGAGTGTCGTGGGTGAGACGTACAGCAAATAGCCATTTGCGCCCGAAGCTCTGGTTTCAGCTACGCTAGCGACCAAGGAGATGCACGCGCATTTTGACCAAACGGCCAGTCATGAGGCCAGGGCCGTGTGACGAAGTTCATATTCGTTACGGGCGGTGTATCGAGTTCTCTTGGAAAGGGGCTGACGGCATCATCGCTTGGTCGGCTTCTCAAGTGCCGTGGGCTGCGGGTCACGATGTGCAAGCTGGATCCATACATCAACGTCGACCCCGGAACGTTGAACCCCTTCGAGCATGGTGAGGTCTTTGTCACCGATGACGGTGGCGAGACGGACCTTGACCTTGGTCACTATGAAAGGTTCATAGACGAGAACCTGCGTCGGAGTTCGAATGCGACAACGGGCTCGATCTATTCAGCGGTGATCTCGAAGGAGCGGCGCGGAGATTATCTCGGGCGTACGGTTCAGGTAATCCCGCATGTTACTGACGAGATCAAAGAGCGGGTGCACCAACTCGCCTCGGACGGCATCGACGTTGTCATCACCGAAGTCGGCGGGACCGTGGGCGACATCGAGATTGTGCCGTTCCTGGAGGCGATCCGGCAGTTTCGAAGGGATGTTGGAAGGGAGAACGTCTGCTACGTGCATCTGACCCTCGTCCCGTACCTTGCGCCATCTGGCGAGCAGAAGACGAAGCCCACTCAGCATTCGGTGACCGAGTTGCGTAGCAGGGGAATCCAGCCTGATGTGATTGTTTGCCGGAGTGACCAGGCTATCTCGCCTGCGTTGAAGCGCAAGATCTCGCTGTTGTGCGATGTGCCGATTGAAGCTGTCGTATCAGCAGTAGACGCTCACAGCATCTACGAGATCCCACTCGTGCTTCACGGAGAGGGGTTGGATGATTACATCTGCAAGATCCTCCAGTTTGACCCGACAGAGCATGTCGCGGATCTGGGGGGTTGGCGGGACCTTCTTCACCGAGTCGGAGCGACTGAGACGGAAGGTGCTCCAAGGGTCCGGATCGGGGTTATCGGCAAGTACGTAAACCTCCCGGACGCTTATCTGTCGGTCGTCGAGGCGCTAAGACATGCCGGGTTCTATCATGGTGCTGGCGTGGAGATCGTCTGGGTTCAGGCAGAGGACGTCTCCGAAATGCTCGTTGCAGGCGATGTCCTAGACCCTAACGAGCTGCATGGGTTGCGTGATCTCGACGGGATAGTGATACCCGGAGGCTTTGGTGAAAGGGGAGTGGAGGGCAAGATCGCAGCAGCGCGCTTTGCGCGCGAGAACGGTGTCCCGTGCCTCGGGCTCTGTCTCGGACTTCAGGTCATGGTTATCGAGTTTGCCCGCCACGTTGCTGGCATGGATGGCGCTCACACTACGGAGCTCGATCCATGTACTGCGTATCCGGTGATCGATCTGATGGGCGATCAGGTGGATGTAGTCAACAAGGGTGGAACGATGCGCCTCGGATCCTACGTCGCGCACTTGAAGCCGGGCTCGCGGGTCGCTAGCGCCTATGGTCAGGAGGTGGTGTCTGAGCGTCACCGGCATCGCTACGAGGTGCAGCCTAGGTTCCACAGCAAGCTTTCGGAGGCGGGTATTGTCTGGTCTGGAATGTCCCCTGATGGACGCCTGGTGGAGATGGTCGAATTGGACGACCATCCATTCTGGGTGGGTACCCAGGCTCATCCGGAGTTCAAGAGCCGTCCCGATAGCCCCCATCCACTCTTTCGCGAGTTCCTCGCGGCAGCACTTGTGAGGGCAGAAGGAAGGGCTCCAAGGATCCTGGACCCAAGGGAGTTCGATTGAAAGAGCTGGCGGCAAAGCGAGTGAGCGAATGGGACTCGAAGCACGCGGAGTTCCGGTGTCTGGACGAGCACGAGCGCTACAGGTCAACGGTGTTTAGTGTGCACACGGGAAGGTATGTTTCCCCAGCGGGAGCGGTATTCGAGCGCGACATCCTGCATCACCCGGGAGCCGTTGGGGTCGTCCCGCTGTTGCGGCTGGAGAATCGCAAGCTCGGCGTGGTACTTCTGCGTCAGTACAGGCCGGCCACTGGCACTTGGGTGCTGGAGATACCCGCTGGCCTTCGGGATGTTTCAGGAGAAGATCCAGCGCGAACCGCGGCGAGGGAGCTGGAAGAAGAGACCGGATATAGGGCTGGCGCTCTAGAGCAGCTGTTCTGCGCTTATGTGTCGCCTGGGATATCTGATGAAGAGGTGATCGTGTACATGGCTACAGGTTTGGAGCGTGCTTCGGCTCTGCCACAGGGACCCGAGGAGGCGTACGCGAGGAGTTGCGTGCTTGCGCTTGACGAGGCGATCAAGTCAGCGCTTTCGAACGAGGTTGTAGACCTAAAGACGATTGCGGGTCTGTTTGCTGCCCGCGAAGCTGTCAACGAACGCGAGGGACTGGAGCTGTAGAATGCCTGCGGCTACTGGCCGCGGAGGTTCTCAAGGCCCGGCTTCCGATTCACTGAGCCGTGATCGAGAAGAGTTCCTGTCATGGCTGGCAGTTGAGCTGGGACGGTCACCGAACACGATCTCGGCATACCGCAGGGACCTGCGTGCATATGAAGAGTTCATAGCGGCACGAGGGTTATCCGCGGATAGTGTCGGGGCCGCGGTTGTCGAGGACTACCTCGCATACTTGAGGGCCAGCGGCCTGGCAAGGGCATCGAGTTCGAGGGCCCTCGCGGCGGTCAGGGGTCTTCACCGCTTCCGCCTCGAGGAAGGCATGGCTTCGTTTGATCCCACGGCGGACATTGACGGTCCAAAGGTTCCTGCTGGCCTTCCAAAGGCGCTCAGCGAGGCCGAGGTCGAAAGTGTGCTTTCCGCTGTCGGCGGAGACGGCCCTCTTGCCAGACGGGATCTTGCGATATTGGAGGTCCTTTACGGCACTGGAGTGCGCATATCCGAGCTCGTCGGTCTTTGCATGAGCGACCTCGACCTTTCGGAGCACATGATGAAGGTGCTCGGCAAGGGAGGCAAAGAGCGCCTTGTCCCTGTTGGCGGGTGTGCTGCACGAGCGCTCGGGGAATGGCTCGGGGCATCGGGGCGCGCTCTCGTGGTTCCAAAGCGTTGGGCGAAGCGCAGCGATGCGACAGCAGTATTCCTGAACCGCCTTGGCGCACGTCTCACACGACAGGGCGCCTGGCTCGTGGTGCGTCGTTATGGAACGGCGGTCGGCCTTTCGGACCGCCTTACGCCGCATGTGCTGAGGCACTCCTGTGCTACCCACATGCTCAATCATGGCGCTGATATCAGGGTTGTCCAGGAACTCCTCGGCCACGCGTCGATTACAACGACGCAGATCTATACCCGCGTGACCCCTGAGCATCTCCGGCGAGCCTACGAATCTGCGCATCCGCGCGCTCAGGGGCGTGGTACGCACTAGGCTCTCGAATCATGGTGAACGAAGTGCCAATTGACTCTCCGGCAGCAGACTACCGGTCGCTTCTTGAGAGCGAGCGCGCAGACCTCCTGGACAAGCTGAAAGAGATAGGCAGCGGGCCTGAAGGTGGGCTGAGCTACGATTCTAACTTTGCCGACTCAAGCCAGGTGACAGCGGAGAAGGGGGAGGTGGAGACGCTTGCCGCGGAACTTCGAGATGCCCTTGAAGGGGTTGAGGACGCTCTGAGGAAGCTGTCCGCTGGCACCTACGGCAGGTGCGAGGGGTGCCACGAGCCAATCGATCCGTTGCGCCTGGAGGCGAAGCCCGCAGCACGGTTTTGCATGAGCTGTGCCTCCCGTAGGTGATTGAAGCCCACAGAGCGGTTCTGCTTGGGAAGCTTGCCCCCGGTGACGAGCAGACAACAGGCACTCGATTTGGCATTCTAGCAACGACGCCTCGGAAGGACTGCGACATATTGCCGTGGTGAGCCGGAGGCAGGATCTCATCCTTGGCTTGTTGCTTGTGGTCGTAGCGGCCGCTGCGGTCATTGCCGTGAGGGAGCACAAGATCTCTTCCTACGAGGTGATCTTTTATGTCGTGCTGTTCGCGTCGGTGATCCCCCACGAGATAGCTCACGGAGTTGTAGCTCTTATGTTTGGTGACGACACCGCGAAGCGCGCTGGACGCCTTACCGCTAACCCGCTTGTGCACATTGATCCGCTCGGCACCGTGATCGTGCCTGCAGTGATGCTCGCTACCGCTGGTTTCGCGTTTGGGTGGGCTAAGCCCGTTCCGGTCGACGTCAGCCGACTACGGAATCCGCGGAATCATGCTGTGCTGGTCTCGCTCGCGGGCCCAGCACTGAACATCTCCGTAGCGGTGATCGCCGGCATTGCCTACGGAGCGTTGGTCCCGTTCAGCGTGAAGATCCTTGAGCCACCTTTCCAGCCGCTGCCGGACCAGGTGCTGTTCCTAATCGGTTTCGTCAACGTGATAGTCGCTGTCTTCAACCTGATACCGATACCCCCGCTCGATGGTTCCGCGGTAATCGAGCGCATTCTCCCGAATTCCTGGTGGCCGAAGTATCTCCAGTTCCGGATGGCATTCCTGCCAGTGGTGATCATCCTCGTGCTACTGAAGCCCGGTTTCTTGGCAGATATATACGACCCGGCGCTGCGCCTATGGAGCCATCTGCTCTCGTGACATAAGGGATCTTGCGGTAGGAAAAGCGATCGGTTTGGCCCCCGTGCACGGAGTGCTGTGGCGCTAATTGGGCACCGGTGAAGGATGTGCTCCAAGTCGGGGCGTCCGGTAGCGATCTATGGAGCTTCCCTGTCGAGGCACGCGAATGTGCGGGGCACCGGCTGTATCTCGTCCAGAAGGGATCGACCCCGTGGACTGGAAGCCGATACCCTCGATCGGATCCGGTTGCCGGGAGATCCGAGAACCGGCGGATTGGGACGCGTGCCGGGTCGTGAATGTGGCCCGTCTCGGGGGGCGTGCGCGTCCTACACTGCTTCCAGAAGAAGACACGCCAGACCGCCAAGGCGGACATCGACCCAGTGAAGCAACGATGCAGGCAAGTGACCGATAGTCTTCAGTCACAGGAGAGGTCACCTACCCGCCAGCTCCCTGGCCTTTTGACAGCTCACACCCAGCCGCTTGCGGGAGCGGGCACGATCTACACGCTAACTCGATAATAAAGCACCTGTTCTCCAAAGAGTCGGGCTCAGGAAGAGCTTATGTTCAGTGTCCCTGCAGGGAAATCGGTCATGATCGCACAGGGCGCTGTCGCGTGATCAAGGGGCGAGGAGGCCAATTGCGTCCCGAGCGCGCGAGAGTGTGGCAGCTGCGACACCCCCCGCCCTGGTCGCGCCATCGGAGAGCAGTCGACGTATCTCGCCCGGATCGCCTGACAGCTCTGCAAATCTCTCGCGTACCGGTCTCAATAGCTCAGTGATGGCTTCTGCAGCAGCGTTCTTTAGCGCACCGTAGCTGTGATAGCCAGACGCGAGGTCTGCTGGGACACTGCCGGTGGCTGCTGCCAAGAGCTCAAGTAGGTTGGACACGCCAGGCTTTTCCGCGGGGTCATAGGTGACCTCGGACCCGCTGTCGGTAACCGCTCTTCGGAGCTTGCGAGCGATCTGAGCGGGGTCGTCGAGCATCATGATGGTCCCAAGCTCGGAGCGGGAGGACTTAGACATCTTTGATGTTGGGTTCTGGAGATCCATTACCCGAGCTCCGATAGGCGGCACGGTGGCCTCGGGGATGACGAAGGTGTCGCCGTAGCGTGCGTTGAACCTGCGGGACAGCTCGCGGGCTAATTCGAGGTGCTGGCGCTGGTCGTCGCCTACAGGGACGCGGTCTGCGTCGTATAGCAAGATGTCTGCTGCTTGTAGCACGGGGTACGCAAAGAGGCCGACGCGGACGGACTCCGTGGTTGTGCCCTTTTGCTTGAACTGGGTCATGCGAGATAGCTCGCCCATGGTCGCGGCGCACTGCAGTATCCAGGCGAGCTCGGAGTGCTCGTGCACATGGCTTTGGACGAAGATCGTGCACTGTGCAGGGTCGAGTCCCGCAGCTAGGAGGCTCGCTGCAGCATCAATGGTCCGACTTGCCAACTGCGCCGGGTCGAAGTCGACCGTGATGGCATGTAGGTCAACTATGCAGTAGAAAGCATCGTTCTCGTATTGCTCGACAGCCCAAGTCCGCAACGCGCCCAAGTAGTTCCCGAGGTGCATCTCTCCGGTGGGCTGGATGCCCGAAAGGACTCGTGCCATGCGAAGCTATGGTACGTGTTGGGCGGAGGGAAACACAAAGGACCTTTCGCTTCCGAGAGGTGACGCGAGTCGTCGATGTGACTGACGCGAGTCGTGGATGTGAGAAGTGGCGGTCCAGGGGATGATTCGCTAGTCCTGTCGATCCTGCGGGATCTGGATCTGCACGCACGCGCCGGCAGGTTCGAGGTTGCGAGCCATGCAGCAGCCGCCATGCGCCTGGGCAATTGCCTGGACGATCGCGAGGCCGAGGCCACTTCCTTCGCTTTCACCTCCATTTCCAGCGCCGGTTTCCGAGGTAGAGGCGCGGCTGCGAGAGTCGTCTGGCCGGCGGAATCGCTCGAAGGCGTGTGGCAGGAACTCTGCTGGAAACCCTGGGCCTTCGTCGATCACCTCGATGATCACGACTCCGTTGGGCACCTCTTTCCCGGTGAAGGCATCCTCACTTGTTCTTGGCTCCGGCGAGGCCTCGATGCGGACTCGTAGGGTGATGGTGGAGCCGGGTGGACTGAAGCGCAGGGCGTTGTAGACCAGGTTGTCCACGGCTCTGCGAATATGGTCTTCATCGACATCTGCGGTCACGCGAGCGCCAGCATCGACGGCTAGTGCAACGCCTCTCGCACTTGCGGCCTGAGCATGGGCCTCCGCGGCGTGTTGAAGGAGAACGACGATGTCGTTTCTCGCCAGTGACACGGGAAGTGAGTTCTCGTCACTTCGGCTAAGGAACAGCAGGTCTTCTCCAAGGTGCACAAGGCGCCGAGTCTCGCCAGCCGCGTTGTGGACAGCGGCGACGAGATCTTCGTGTGATCTGCCCGGCCGGTCGGCGAGTTGCAACTCGCCGTGGAGGATGGCAAGTGGCGTGCGCAGTTCGTGGCTTGCATCGGCTACCAGGCGGCGCTGGCGGGCAAGGGAAGAGCGCAGCTTGGCCAGAAGCAGGTTGAGCGTGGAGGCGAGCCTTGCTATCTCGTCGTGCGTGCGCGGTTCCTCCAGTGATGCCTCAGGTCCCATCTCGGCAAGTGTCGCAGCTTGGCGCCGGAGCCGTTCCACCGGGGCGAGAATCACACGCGCAAATATGTAGGAGCCAGCAGCTACGAGCGAGATCGCGATGAGTCCGCCTAGGAGCAAGCCGCGTTGGACGCCTGCGACAGCCACGTTTCGCTGGCGCAGTGAGGCCCCAAGAACGAGTAGCCATCCCCGCCAGCGACTTACCGGTACGAGAAGCAGCCTGGTTCCCCCAGGGTGTGAAGGCGCTGACACTGTAGCGAGCAACGCCGAGCGCGTCTGTGCCTTGCGGATCAATGAACCAGATGCGAGCGCCTCGGGCCCCGTGTCGTCAGATGACACCACCTGACCCAGGGGGTTGACTATCTGGGCAACGTAGTTGATCTCACCTGGGTGCCTGCTTGCAAGGATGTCTTCATGGTCAGGGCCTGAGTTGTTGAAAATCGAGGTGTAGTTGAAGGGTCCGTTTCGGGGCTTCGCCGGCGTCTGCGGCGGTGTCCTTGGAAGCGACCGAATGACGCTTGCGGCCTCACTCCGAAGGCTCCCATCCACCGAGGAGGTAAGGGCCCCGGAGAGCTGATGGAGGAAGAAGAGGCCCCCGAGGACGACGAGAACCGCCGAGGTGATGGTCATGGTGAACACGAGGCGTATCCTGATCGACATCGGCTAGTTGGCTCTAGGAGCGGGAGGCGGTTGCTGAGGGTGACTCACGGTTGTCTCATGCCGGGGGCGCTCGGCTTGTCGGGATCCCTCAGTCGGTAACCAGCGCCGCGCACGGTCTCGATCACCGACGCTTCACCAGGGGGGTCGATCTTGCGGCGTAGGTAGCCGACGTACTGATCGACGACGTTTGAAAGACCGTCGTAGAGTGGATCCCACACATGGTGAACGATGCGGGACCTCGTGAGAACCTCGCCGGGGTGGCGCATGAAAAGCTCGAGCAGTGCGAGCTCCTTCGGAGTGAGTGCGAGCACGTCGGTTCCCCGCGAGGCAACCCGTCTAGCGGGGTCGATGCGCAGGTCGCCCACCTCGAGCACCCGTGGGCGCGGCTCGCCGCCGCGGCGCACGAGCGAGCGGATACGCGCCGCTAGTTCGTCGAGGCTGAACGGCTTTGCTAGGTAATCATCTGCGCCCGCGTCGAGACCATGGACGCGGTCGGAAACCTCGCGTCTTGCGGTCAGCATGATGATCGGCACCCAGCACTCGGCATCCCTGAGGCGCCTGCACACCTCGACGCCGTCGAATCCCGGCAGCATGACGTCGAGCACAATGGCAGCGTAAGAATACTCTGTAGCTGCCCAGACAGCTTCTGGCCCGTCGCTTGCAACGTCGACAGAGTAGCCCTCCTCGGTGAGCGCCCGCCTCAGGAGCTCAGCCATGCGTGGCTCGTCATCAACTACCAGTAGGCGCATATCGCTATCTTCGCGCTTCGCCGTGCTCGAGGATGAGGCGTGTGATGTTGGTTTATTGGAAATCTTCGGCGGTGTCTTTTTCGAGAACACGAGTGAGGCTGTGGTTCGACTTCAGTAGCGTATGTCTGCTTTCTTGAAGCGGTGTATCGCAAATCCGAGCAGAATGACTCCATATGCCGCCTGGACTAAGAGGAGGTGCCATATTTCAGTGGTCCCCGCGATCGATGGCACGAAGGCATCTGACCAGTGGACGCCGTAAGCGGTTGGGAGAAAGTGAAGCATGGATGAGAACCCGGGGACATTGGCGAGCGCTCGCGATACCATCAAGAAGCCGACGCCCGATGCGATCGCTACCGCGGGTTTGGGGGTGAGGGTCGATACGAGCACTGCGAAAGCGAAGGTGCTGGCCATGGTGATCGATAGAACTGCAACCGCGATTGCGAGGTGAGCCATGGCCGTCCCGGGAGCGAGTGTGGCTATCCGGAAGGACGCCCCTCCGGCAAAGCTCGGGCCGAGCTGTGGGTGTGTGATCATCACTCCCACCCCATGCCAGCCGAAGGCCGCCAGGCCAGCGAGGAGGCTTACTGCTGCAGTACCTGCTAGAGCGAGGACCGAGAGCACCGCGGCCACGATCATCTTTGCTTCTAGTACCCTGCGGCGCGGGATCGGTTCTGCGAGGAGGTAGCGAAGACTACCCCACGACGCCTCCCCGGCAAGGGCTTCTCCGGCGAAGATCGAGACCACAAGGGGAATCACGAAGTAGCGCTCCAAGCCCAAGATGACCAATGGCATTGCGAAACCCGAGCTCGCGACGCGGACGGACAGGTCGGCTGCGCTACCGCCGATGAGCTGGTAGGTCGGGATGCGGCCGAGCGACACGACGGTTGAAAGGACAGCTGGCACCAAGACGACAAGGAATCCCATTACCACCCAAGTGCGCGATCTGTGGAGCTGGAGCTTGAACTCCCTGCGCACGAGAGACATGCCCGGGCGGTCTGATGCGCCCTGGGGGGCGCGGTGGCGCAAAGAGGTGCTCGCAAGCCTATTTGGATGCGTCTGGAGGATCGGGGGCGAGGAGGATGAAGGCCTCACGACAGGACATCCTTTCGAGCAAATGACCACCAGGCGAGGAGCAAGAAGACCGATACGTAGGCCACTTGCTTCAGCACGAAGGCCTCTGTTCCCGCGGCCTCTGGGTGGCTCAGCAGGAGGTACTGCCACTTGCCGATCCCGTGAAGCGGCATGAATGTAGAGACGCGGCTCAACTCGGGCGCCATGTCGCTCTGGAGACTCCAGGATACGACCGCAAGGCCGACGGCCCCGCTGATTGCAATGAATGGCCGGGAGAACAGCACGGAGAGCAAGAGCCCAAAGGCGAAGATCGTAGCCATCCCGCATGCGACGTAGCTGGTTGACCAGACGAGGCGCCAGGTTGCAGCGATTGGGCTGAGGATGCTGGTCGCTCCGCGGGTCGCTGCAAGCCCTCCGAGCGGGCCCGAGGTTGCAAAGGACTTGGATGCGAGCATTATGGTGAGCGGGTGCCAGCCGAAGGAGATGACTCCTGCGAGAAGCGCACCGGCGCAAAGAGCACATATTCCTAGGATCGAAAGGACTCCTGCGACTACCACTCGCTGGAAGAAGACTGAAGATCGTCGCCGTGGGGACGCTAGGATGTAGCGGAGGTTTCCCGATGCCGCTTCGCTTGCGATCGCATTCCCCGCGAACACCGCTATTGCAAGGGGAAGGAAGAACTTCATTGTCGACGCGAGCGCAAGGACCCAGATCGTAATCCCACTTGAAGATGGAACGAGCACTTCATTTTGCACGGTCTCCGCTCGTGCTGCGCCCGTTGCGATGAGTGCCACCGTAAACACCGCTGGAAGAACAGCGAGTGCGAGCAGCGCGCCTTTGGTCTGGCGGTTTCGCAGCTGGGCCCTCAGGTCGTGCCCGAGGAGCGTCCAAGGCCCCGTGATGCGCGGGAGCTTGCGCGGCTGTCTGGGCGTTCTTTGCTGCGAGAGCTGGATGTCGTCGCTAGTGCGTGGCGTAAGACCGGTCGCGTTCGGAGATGGCATCGACTACTGCGTTACGGTCGCGTGCACTGGGGTCTCCTCGGCTGCTGGGATCGGCTCCGATACGCAGTCGCGTTCGGCAGCGATGCGGGTTCCGCCTACGAGTTGCTCATAGACAAGGTCGAGGTTGAGGCCACGGCGCACGCTGTTTACCAGTACGTGAGCGTCTTCGAGGCGCCTCATCATTTCCGAGAGGTCACGCTGCTCAGCTCCTTCAACGCCAATAGCGCTACCGATGCCGTGTGAGCGGTGGAGATCGCTCGTGGGTGAGAGAGCTACGATCAGCGAGTGGTCCACCACGCGCATGGACGCGACTCCTGGGAACGTGCGCATTGCAGACATCGCTGCAGGTGGGTCTGGGGTATCCACTTGCAGCGTGTTTCCCTTGCCTAGCACGTCGTCGATTGGGCCGCTGACCACCAGGCGACCCGCGCGCATCACTGCAACGTGGGTGCAGATCTCTTCAACTTCTGAGAGCTGGTGGCAGGCGTAGACAACTGTGGTGCCATGCTCGCTTGCAGTATTGCTTACGCGACGTCGCACCTCGCTTGCCTGGAGCGGGTCGAGCCCGGTAGCGGCCTCGTCAAGCAGGAGTAACTCCGGCCAGGAAAGAAGGGCGCGTGCGAGGCCGAGGCGGTAGCGCATGCCATGGGAGTACGTCGCGTACGGGCGGTCGAGTGCGCTGCCAAGCGAAGCGAGGTCTATCGCTTCATCAAGGTGCTCTGCGGTCACGTTCCTGCCTGAGGTGCGTGCGGCGAGCAACAGGTTGTCCGCTCCCGAGAGGTCGGGGACGAAGCCGGGGCCGTCGACGAGCGCTCCCACCCGGCTGAGCACTCTAGCGCCTGGCCGCATGCGCTGGCCGAAGAGCTCGACCGTACCGGAGGTGGGCCGGAGCAGGCCGAGCATGGAACGTATTGTCACCGACTTTCCGGAGCCGTTGGGTCCTGCGAGGCCGAGGACCTGTCCAGGGAGGACATTCAGGTCTAGATTGTCTACCGCTACGACGCCGTGGCGGAAGCGCTTCACTAGCTTGTCTATGCGGATCACTTCATCTTCCATGTGGATCCTCTATGGCCATCGCCTCAGCCGTCTCCATCGGAGTCTCCTCCCGCAAGCTCCCCCCGTGACGCAAGCGCCGAGATGTTGACCACAAGCTGAGAGTTCGGCACCGTAGTCTGGACCGGTACCCCGAAGGAGGCAAGGGTCAGGGTTGCCTTTTTCAGGTTGGGGTCCTGTGGCTCGGTAAAGGCCGCCCGGCGCACGAGACCTGATCCGTCAATCCAGACCGTCATCGCTATGTACTCCGAGCCGGCAACTAACGCCTCCTCTTCGATCGCGGTTCGCACAAGTCCAGTCGCTGCCGAGGAGGCGCGCCGAATGTCGATTGTCACGTCGTAGACCTTCGTCGGGGTGGTTACAGGGCCTGAAGTGGCGCCGGTGCCAGCTGGGTTGAGGTTGAGCTTCGCGGTGCCAGCGGGTGTTGCGCTCTCGGTGCCGTCCGCTAGTTCGATCAGGTACATCGAGGGGTTGAGCGCTTCGGACTCGATGAGCATGTAAGGAGCGCTCTGTGCGAGTATCGCTTGGTCTTGGGTGGTGATGGAGAGCCACTGCTTGCCTGCTGGAAGGTTGGTGGCTGTGCTTGCTATGTAGACCTCGCTAGGTGTGATGATGATTGCAGGTCTCTTGGCTGTCTGAGGGCCCGCACCCACCGTTGCCGTGCCGGTGCCGCTCGCGAGGTTGAAGCTCCCATAGGCGATCATGGTGTTTGTCATCGTCTTGCCTGCGGTAGAGGTCTCAGCTGTGCCCTTGGCCAGCGTCGCATGTGCCGCGGTGGTGATCACGCTCAGCGGCACCTCTGACACCGAGCCGGGTGGGGTTGGGGAAGTTGAGCCTCGAGAGCCGTAGGCGTTTGTGCTGGTGGCGGACCGGGATTGTCCTGCGTTGTTTACGCGAGCAGCACGAGGGGGGGTGCTCGCACATGCGGAACCAAGAATTGCGATGGTGCTTGTGGCAATAATCGTAAGTAGGCGCCAGCGTGGTTTGTAGGCGAAGGCGCGGCGTGCCCCGGGTGTCGTTGTCGCGATGGCCGAGCGCGAGTTGGGGAGCGTTCGGGCGATCAAGGCGGTCATGGGCATTATTGTCTCGGATATGCAATGAGGAATGGATGTGAAGAGCGTGTGAGACTTCACATCATCAGGTTTGCTGGTCATGAGTCCCAGCGAATAGCGAGACAGCGCGGGCGCTTGGACACCAGTGCCGCTTAAGATAAAAGCAGGTGGCGAGGGGTGCGCAAGCGAACCGGGAACAAGTATGCGATCCGCGTGTTAATGAGTTCGAATCAGGCGTGCCAGTAGGTCGTGTGGAAGCGAAGGAGGAACAAGGATGCGAGCCGCGGTCATGAAGCAGTTCGGGCAAGTGCCGGTAGTTGAGGAATTCGATGAGCCACATGTGGCTCCCGAGGAGGCAGCTGCGCTGATCCAGGTGCGCTATGGAGCGCTGAACCCCCTGGACTTGAAGATCGCTAGCGGTACCTTTTACGGGACACGTCCGGACTTACCATACGTGGTAGGCAACGAGGGCATGGGGGTGGTGCGCTCCTCTGAGACGTTGCGAGCTGGCACGAGGGTGTACTTTGGAGCTGCGAGGCCTGGGGCCGTTGCAGAGCTTGTAGTCGCGAGGGACGACTCCCTGGTGGAGGTACCTGATGCTCTTGAGGATGCGGTGGCTTCGGGACTCGGGGTTGCAGGGGTCGCGGCTTGGGAGAGCCTTCGTCTAGCTGGTTTGCAGGCTGGTGAGCGCGTGCTCGTGCTGGGCGCGACGGGGGCTGTTGGTTCAATCGCGGTCCAGGTGGCGAAGATCATGGGTGCAGCGAGGGTCGTGGCCGCGGGCAGGGACCGAGCGGGATTGGCCCGGCTCTGCGCTCACCGCGACGTGTCGGGGGACATGACAAACGCAGCGGGAGCGGATGCGTGTGTTGCTTTGGAGGACGACGACCCATCGGTGATCGCACGGAGAATTGTGGAAGCGGCTCGCGGGGAGGTCGACGTGATAGTGGATCCGCTATGGGGTAAGCCCGCTCTTGCGGCACTGATCGCGGCAGCTCCCGGTGCCCGGCTCGTCAACCTTGGGGACTCTGCTGGCGAGCACATAGAACTCCCGTCAGCGTTGGTGCGATCCAGAAGTCTGCGGGTGCTCGGCTATACGAACTTCCGGCTCACGCCTAGCGAACAGCGCTCAGCGCTTGAGAACCTTTTTCTAAATGCTGTGCAAGGTCGGCTCTTCTTGGATCATGAGGTCCTTGCGATCCAGGACATAGCAAAGGCATGGGAGCGTCAAGCTGATTCACCGCACGTGAAGCTTGTGGTCGAGATCTCCTGAGCGCTTGAGGTCAGCTAGATCGCGTCCGCTGAGCGATCCGAGTGCGGCTGCTCGCTTGGCTGGCGGTTCTGGAGCGGCGCCTTGAGGTCGTGATGTCGTTTGCTCGTGTCCGTGAGGTGGTGGTCGTGATGCCGCCCGCTCTGTCGGAGCGTGGTTGGGAGCGCCGGTGCTCGACCTTTTTTGTCCGTAACCTCGCTTGTGCCCGGGAGGTCTTCCGTCTGGGTTCCCACGACTGCGAGGTCGCGTTTGACCTATGCTCGCCCTGCGTCCGGGGCTCTTGAGCCCGAATTCTGGTCGGGCTCGAGGCTCGAGCGTTCCTTTGGTCGCGGATCGCTTGCAAGTCGATAACAGGCTCCCGGTCGTTTCCAAGGATGTCGATCTCCACCTGGGTGGTTTTTTGCGGCATTCCGAGGTCTCTTTGGAGATCGCGAATTGCCTTCCTCGTGGATGGGAGCACGAATGAGATGACGACCCCACTCGCGCCGGCGCGGGCAGTACGGCCGGAGCGATGGATATAGGCCTTTGAATCCTCGGGTGGGTCGAGGTGCACAACGCAGTCAACCGCGTCGATGTGGATCCCACGCGCTGCTACATCGGTCGCGACGAGTACGTCCGCGTTGCCTCGGGTAAAGGCAGCAAGTGCTCGTTCGCGCTGCGCCTGGCTTCTGTCGCCGTGAATAGCTACAGCGCGTACGCCTCGAGCAACGAGTTGGCTTGCTAGGCGGTCTGTGCCGTGTTTGGTCCGACAGAAGATGATTGTGGAGCCCTTCGCCGCTATTGCTGCTGCGAGGGAGGTCCGGCCTGGCGGATCAACGTTCCAGAAGACGTGCTTTGCTCGACCGATTCCCTGGGGAGCGACTTCGTGAAGCACGGGACTGTTCTGGTAGCGGTCTCTCAAGACGTCAATGTCGCCGTCAAGGGTTGCTGAGAACAGCAGGGTCTGGCGTTTCGTGGATACCTGGTCCAAGATAGCGCGCACCTCAGGCAGAAACCCCATATCCGCCATTCGATCTGCCTCGTCGACAACTGCGACTTCGATAGCTCCGAGGCTCAGATGACGATTTTGAATGAGGTCGCTGAGCCTGCCGGGGCAGGCGACGAGGATGTCCACCCCGCGAGATAGTGCCCTGATCTGGCCCGTATAGGCGACTCCGCCGTAAACGGCGGCAACTCGCTGGTTTCGCGTAGCTGCAATTGGCGTGATCTCCGCTGCAACTTGTGCGCACAGTTCGCGAGTTGGTGTGAGGATGAGCGAGCGTGGCTGGCGGGCTCTGGCAGCGCCCTGGCCGAGCCTCTCAATGACCGTTATGCCAAAGGCGAGAGTCTTGCCCGAGCCGGTTGGGGCCTTTCCGCATACGTCACGGCCCGCAAGCGCGTCCGGGAGGGTGATGGCCTGGATTGGAAATGGTTCGAAGATGCCGCGCTTTGACAGAACCGAAACTATGTCAGACGGGACGCCAAGGTCGGCGAAGGCAGTACTCATGAATGCACTCTCATGTGGTGGACTAGGGCGGGTGGAAATAGAAAGAGCCCGTGGCACCAGAGCGCATCAGGCGATGACTTTACCTAGTATAGCCGAGGCCCGCTAACGATGCCGCATTTTGGCCGAGCGAGGGATCCCTCGCGCTGGTTGGGAGCATCGATGGGATCCGCTCCTGGACACTTGGAGCACCTTCTCGCTTGCATCGCCTCGGCTTGCCTGCGTGACATTGGCGAGTGCGGGCGGGGAGACTCGAACTCCCACCCCCTTTCGGGGACCGGGTCCTAAGCCCGGCGCGTCTACCGGTTCCGCCACGCCCGCAACACCGGTGACTAACTGGTGCTTGATGCCCGTGTTTCACGCGGCAGCGATACCCAGGGTAGCCTATTGGAATGTCCGAAGAGAGATCTGGGAGCAACGATCCGATGCGATTGAGCGATTCACGCTTTGTGGAGCCATTGCCAGAGTCGTCACGAAGGTCGCTGGAAGACCCGCTGACCAGGGACGCGGCCCTAGCGCGCTCGAGCATGGCTCCTGGGAGTTTGGATCCATCGACCGACGTGTACCAGCGTTTGCTGAAAGAGAGGATCGTCTTTCTTGGCAGTGCGGTGGAGCAGACTACTGCGAACCTGGTCTGTGCGCAGCTGCTCTTGCTAGACGCGGAGGACCGGGATCGCGATATCTCGCTTTACATTAATTCACCAGGTGGTTCTGTCACTGATGGCCTTGCCATCTACGACACGATGCAGTTCGTGAGCTGCGATGTCCGCACCATATGCGTTGGGCTCGCGGCGTCGATGGGGCAGTTCCTCCTATGCGCTGGCACGCCTGGGAAGCGGTTTGCACTGCCGCACTCGAGGATTCTCATGCATCAACCGTCAGGCCAGATGCAGGGCCAGGCGACAGACATCGCAATTCAAGCTGAGCAGATCGTGTATCTGAAGCGGATGATGGCGGAACGGATCGCGTTCCATACCGGCCAGACTATCGAGCGTATCGAGGCCGACTCGGACCGCGACAGGTGGTTCACTGCTGAAGAGGCGAAGGAGTACGGGTTTATCGACCAGGTCATCGATCGGTCACAGCCGGCCGCTCGGGCGGCTGGCTGACGAACGGTGACTCCTGAAGATCGCGATTCGTTTCGCAGTAGCCTGGGTGGTCCCCCGATCGCGTTGGCTGGTCGAGACGGGAACGGCGCGGCGCGTAGCTTTGGTGATCTAGCGTACGAACCGCAGCGTGCCAGGAAGGAGCGCGTGGTCGCTTCCCGGGAGACTATTGGCCGAAGGCTTGCGAACATCTGGGGCGCGAGGGATCTTCTCGTGTTCTTGGTTCGCAAGGAGGTGAAGGTCCGCTACAAGGACTCAGCGCTCGGTTTCTTGTGGTCGATGCTCAACCCCGCGCTAATGCTCACGGTCTATTACTTTGTGTTCAAGGCGATCGGCAGGGGGGGGATACCGCACTTCGCACTGTTCTTGTTTACCGGGATCATCCCCTGGAACCTGTATCTGTCCGGACTGCTCGGGGCTACCGGATCTGTGGTGGGAAATGGCGGCCTCGTGAAGAAGGTGTCCTTCCCAAGGGAGATCCTTCCCTTGTCGACCGTCGGATCGGCTCTCGTGTTCTTCTTCTTCCAGTGCATTGTCCTTGCGCTAGCGCTTGGCATCTTCGGTTTCCAGCCGGCATTCGCATACCTGCCGTTGCTTGTGCTCGCGTTGATCACGCTTCTCGTGTTCACGGGAGCGTTTGGCATGCTCCTGTCCGCGCTGAACGTGTACCTACGCGATGTGCAGCACCTTGTCGAGGTCGCGCTGATGGCCTGGTTCTGGTCTATTCCAATCGTGTACTCCTTCCAGACGATGGCCCCGCACCTTTCGAAGTACCATCTGACATGGTTGTATCTCGCGAACCCGGTCACGCCTGTTGTGCTGACGTTTCAGCGAGCCCTTTACGCTCACGTGTATTATCCAGCTGTTGCAGCAGCTCCCGCGAGCCATGGCAAGCCAGCGGTAGCGGCTCGAGCAGCGATGCAGGTGTTGCCCGCCCACGGCTGGGACTGGTACCTGTTCATCCTCCTTGGGTTGTTGGCGGCGTCGCTGTTACTGTTCCTGATCGCTATGGTCGTGTTCGGCCGCGTGGAAGGCAACTTCGCGGAGGAGCTGTGACCCCGCTCGACGCTGAGTCCTCGCTGCTCGACGAGTTGCGTAGCGAGGTGCGTTCCCAGCGTGCCTCGGGGCTAATGGACCTGTCGTACGAGCGCTGGATGGATCGGGTGTTCGAAGGGCTCTCACCGGGTTCCCGTGAGGCGGGAGCTTTTGAAGATGCGATGGAACAGGCGGAGTCCGCGGGGTTGGTCGGAGCAGAGGTCCCGGTCTCTTCCCGGCTTCCAGGTGGCAGGTTTGTAAAGCGCGGGCTGCGCAAGGCGATGTCGTGGTATGTGTGCTTCGTTGCAGCCCAGGTGAGGAGCTTTGCTCTGTCGGTCATGCGGGTGCTGCACATGATGGACGAGCGCCTTGGTGCAGTTGAAGCCCGTTTGGATGAGATCGGTGCTCGATCTTCAGACAGCGCTTTGATCTCGGATCTACGCGATTTGATAACTGTTTCGCCGGCTTCGTGGTCTGGCGCCGAGGATGTCTTTGTCGAGAGGATACTCGATACACTAAAGGATGCGATTGCGGAGCCTCGTGCAGCGCCGGCTTCAGGCAAGGCGAGGGTCCTTCATGCAGACTGCGGGGGAGGCGATCTCGTCTCGCGTCTTTGTAGCGAGGGCGTCGATGCTTATGGCGTCGAGTCTGGTGGCGCGCTTTCAGCCCGGGCAGGGGCTCGCGGCCGTGATGCGGATCTGGATCTGCGTACTGAGGAGTTGTTCGCTCACCTGTCAGCGCTGCGAGATGGCGAGCTTGCTGGTGTTGTGCTGAGCGGTTGTGTGGATCGGCTGGATGTCGCTAGCGACGCTCGGCTGGCCGAGCTGTGTGCGGCGAAGGTACGCACTGGGGGAGTCGTGGCTGTGGTCGGCACCCACCCTCTTGCATGGCAGCGTGCAGCGCCACCAATCGTGGTTGATCTCGCGCCAGGAAGGCCCCTTCATGCGCAGACATGGAAAGAGTTGCTCCGGGCAAATGGGGTGGGGTCCATTGTATGCAGCGAGGCGAGCTCTAAGAGAGCCATCGATCTGATCGAAGGTTCGGACCCCCAGACGATAGCGATCAACTCTGTGATCGAGACGCTTGTCGAGGAGCTCATGGTGCCGGAGGCGTTCTTGGTCATGGGTTCGGTTGGTGGAGAAGCTGAATCCGATTCAGCGGCCGCGAGTCGACCAGTGGATCGAGGCGCTCTGCGGGGGCGCACGTGAGGCGCAAGAGGGTGGATCAGGTGATCCCGACGTTCGCTGGCCGGGACGCTATAGGTTCTCACAGCCTTCAGGTGCAACGACTGCTGCGCGATGCAGGTTACTCGTCGGAGATCTACTACCTGAATGCTACCCCGGACGTGAGGGAGTTCGGTAGAGCAATTGCTGAGTTGCCAGCGAGGGTTCACGATGATGACTGGTTGCTCTACCAGCTTTCCATCGGATCGCCTGCGGTAGAGGTGCTACGCAGCCGCGACGAGAACATCCTTGTGAACTACCACAACATCACGCCGGCAGCGCTTCTTGAGGGGTGGGAGCCTGCGGTGGCCGATGAGGTCGCGCAGGGAAGGCGACAGATGATCGCCCTAGCCAGCATGACGAAGATGGCGATTGCGGATTCGATGTTCAACGAGGCGGAGCTCCAGGAGGTCGGCTATGGCTCGACTTCAGTTGCGCCGATACTGCTTGACGCTGGCTTCTTCGCGACCTCCGCTGACGAGGGCACGCTCGCGCGTCTCGGCGAGCTGAGATCCCAAGGTGGTGCCCAGTGGCTGTTTGTGGGAAAGATCTCGCCACACAAAGCCGAACATGACCTTGTGAAGGCGCTCGCTGTGTACAGGCGTACCTACGACCCGAAGGCGCGGCTGCATCTGATCGGATCGCCGCTCGGGACCACTTACCCGCGCGCTCTGGATCGCTTCATTGCCCGCTTGGGTCTCGCCGGGGCCGTAGAGATCACTGGCAGCTTGAGCAATGAGCAATTGGCTGCGTACTACCGTTGTGCGGACGTGTTTGTTTGCGCGTCCGATCACGAGGGGTTCTGCGTTCCGCTCGTCGAGGCGATGCACAACGAGGTTCCCGTGGTTGCGTACGCTGTTGCAGCTATTCCTGAGA
>JAJZXF010000036.1 GCA_021802485.1 Actinomycetes bacterium
TGGTGCAGTGCCGAAAGGCCATAACCCTGAGTAGTGCCAAGAACCAGGCCTCGACGGAAACGTCGTGCAAGCCGAAGCTAGCAAACTCATCCACCAGCTCTTTAGAGCGAGTTCCGTTGGTCGCGGTAGCGTGATGTGCGCGATGTGAGGCAAACCAAGCCAGACGGCAGGGCTAGAAGCCCCGTCCGTGAGGGCGGGGAGGTTCACCATCCGGCGACACTCGCGGCAGGGCCCTGCGACCAAGTGACCGAAGGACAGACGGGCTCCCCAGAAGGGGCCGTTCCGCAATTGGCCCACGAAGTGGCAGACCTGCGTACGTGTCACGGCCACGCCCTTCGGGCGACCTGAAAGCAGCCTTGATGCTGGTCGGTCGGGAGCAATGGTTGTCTTAAACCCGGTCTTGGTTTGCAAGCGAGGTGGCGCCCAACGAGTAGCGGTGCTGGCGACGCTGGCCAGAACGCGACCTGAAACCCTTTGGCTTCCCTAATTTCCGATCGAAACTAGATCTAGCAGGTGGGGGGGCATTTGGGAGGTGCATGGAGAGGTGCGGGCGATGAATCCGGAAAGGTTTCCAGCAAATACAGGAGGCGAAGCTTCGATCGTCTCAGGTGAGCCCCTTCGCTCAGGCGTGGTCGAGTGAAGCGAAGGAATATTTCGATCGGCTATGCCATCACCTTTGAGTGGGTTCACGCTGAGGCACTGAGTTGGGATGCGGCACGGCCGGTTGTTACCCCTGGCAACAGGGAAGCTGTCCGCTTGTCGAAGCCTTTCTCGGGTCGGGTGATCGGGATTCGATCCATCTGAGCCCGAGGTGCAATACCAGGAAATATTTGACCAAGCATCGCAAGAGGATTGGAAGGACGGCCCGTAATGAGCAATTCTGTGGCACTTGCCGGAAACGTCACGCGTGACCCGGAGATCAGGTACACCCGTGAAGGCCAGGCGGCTGTGACCCTTGGGTTGGCGGTGAACCGCCGCTGGCGTGGTCGGGAGAGCCAGGAATGGGAGGAGGCATCGTCCTTTTTTGACGTAGTGTGCTGGCGGGAGATGGCAGAGAACGCTATGTCGAGCCTTTCCAAGGGTAGCCGCATCATAGTCATCGGTCGGCTCGAGCAAAGGTCATGGGAGACCGATGGGGGTGAGCGCAGGGTTAAGGTAGAGGTGGTCGCCGAGGAGATCGGCCCGAGCCTTCGCTGGGCGACTGCTGACGTTGCTAGGTCGCGTTCGTATCACGGCGACGCTGTGGATACTTTGGAACCGGCAGATGGCGTCGATTCGGGGGCGGGACTTGGCAATCTGGAAGATCTGACCGAAGTGGGAGATGACGCGGGCAAAGCGGAGCTGGTGCGGTGAGCGTTAACGATCTACTCAGGAGTTTTCGCCTCCTCGGCGTTGAGGTGATCGATGCTCGTTCTCGTGCTCGTACTGATGAGGTGGACCGGCATGGCAACCGGTGGTGATCGCACTCCGTCCAGTACTTCGGGAGGGCGGAGGTGGCACGCGGGTGCTTGTTTCCCTGCGAGCATCCAGCTGACGAAGTACGAGGCATTCTCGGTATGCGAGGTCCTTGCTGACGCTGGAGGCATATTGAGCCGGCTCGAGATGCAAGGTGAAGCATCTCGGCTCGGCGGGGTGATCGACCTCCTCGAGAGTCGTCTCGTGCATGCAAGCAGGCCCTTCGAGGAGAACTGATCCTTCCGATCCACGAGGGAATACCCCTCGAGACGCTCGAAGGACGATCGGAGCGCTGACGAACTCAGAGCGTGGGCACACCCGTGGAGTCGCCGATATCTCGCCACTACAGCGTCATGAGTCGCGCTCTAGTGGCGAGATGCGTCGGCCTATGTGTCCAAGTGCCGTACCAACTGCTATTCCTGCCAGAACGTCCGACGGATGATGTATGCGGACATATATCCTGCTGGCAGCGACCACGGATGCCATCACGTAGTAGGCGGGCCACAGCGGGTCGTTTTCTGCGAGAAGCGCTGCGGCACAGAATGCGGCGGTCGTATGCCCACTTGGAAAGCTACTTGTGCGGGGTATGCGCAGTGGGAGCGGTCGGGGGCCGTTGTGTTCAGGCCTGTGGCGTCTGAACAGGGACTTAAAAAGTAGGTTTACCAGTACCGACTCGATGCCGGTTGCGATGATCGTGCGCTTGGCACGACGGCGGTGCTCGGGTCGAACTCCTCGGACCACCGAGACGAGCACCCATAGGATCCCATGATCGCCAACCGCTGAAGCACCGTAGAAGAGGAGATCATAGGAGCGTCTTCCTCTCAGCCGGTCGAATGCCAGATCAACTTTCAGATCGAACGAACTCAGTCTGTCGCGAAATACCTTGTTGGCAGGCATCTCCCCAAGGCTAGTTCACGCTGCCTTGCCGGTTCACCCTGCCGGGACGGCGTCGATCTCTTCAGCGTCTGCCATCTCGTCCATCGCGATCGGTCCTTGTGCGCGGCCTTCTAGGAACTGCGTGACGATTTGGTTGTCACAGCGGCACATCTCTTCCTTCGGGGCGAACATTACGAGGCGCGAGCGGAACAGCAGCCCCAGGTAATCCGCGGTGCGCATCGTGGAGGTGATGTTATGAGTGATGATGAAAAAGGTGGCTCCAGTCTCGCGCTGGGCAGTGAGTACCAGATCGTCGAGATAGGCGACCCGTACAGGGTCGAGCCCCGAGTCGGGTTCGTCAAACAGCACGATCTCGGGCTCCATCACCATTGCCCTGGCGAGACCCGCCCGCTTCTTCATACCGCCAGAGACTTCGCCAGGTAGCTTGGAGAGGTGGTCTAGGAGCCCAACGAGTTCTGCATTCATGAGGACGCGCTGGCGGATCTCACGCTCAGGCTTGCGGGTGTGCTCCCGCAGCGGGAAGGCGATGTTGTCGTAGAGGCTCATTGAGCCGAACAACGCACCGTCTTGGAATAAGACGCCGAACTTGCTCCGGATCCTGTACAGGTCCTTTTCCCTCATGCCTACGATCTGCTCGCCGTCTATCCAGATCTCACCCTGTTCCGGCTCCAACAGGCCAAGAATCGTTTTCAAGAGGACAGACTTGCCAGTCCCCGACGGACCGAGAATGGCTGTGATGCGGCCCTTTGGGACATCGAAGGTGATGTCCGACAGTACCGTGTGGGGGCCAAAGGACTTGGTGACGCCTCGGAGGGAGATGATGGCGTCGCCTGCATCAGGGGCTGTGTCTGCGGCTGTGGGGACATCTGATTGCCCGATGGCATTGCCGGGCTCCACGCCATTGTTCTCGCTTGTCATAGTCACTGACTGGATAACCGTTGAAGGTGGAAAAGCTTGCGCTTGGTTGCGGTGAAAGTGGCCTGGATGTGCTTGTAGCGGCCCTATGCGTCTTGGATGGCCTCAGGGTGCGGCCGTGCTTGAAGTCCCGCCGAGCAAGCCCGTCGCAGCCTGTGGCACCCCGGCCAACGTGTGCGTGGCCGTGCTTGAAGTCCCGCCGAGCAAGCCCGTCGCAGCCTGTGGCACCCCGGCCAACGTGTGCGTGGCCGTGCTTGAAGTCCCGCCGAGCAAGCCCGTCGCAGCCTGTGGCACACCCGGAGGGACGTCCGGGTTCCCCGGCGTCACAGAGGAGAGCGCATGTGCGCCTTGGGGTGTCCGCGCTGACGCGTTCGGGGCTGGGGCTGTTCCGCTGCCTCGCAAAGCGGGGGTGTGTTGCCTCTGCTGGGAAAGGGCGTGGTGGTGAGGTTCCCGAGTCGGGTGAGCCTGCGTAACGAGCCGGGGTTGATGGATGCCAGCCGTGGGGGGCCGAGGCTGTGTGACGGCCGTGGTCGCCATGACCGAAAACGCAGCCAATGCGCTCACCACGACGCCAGTGATCCCTGAGCGAAGCGGACTGGTTCCCCCCAGTGAGGAGGTTTGCTGGACAGCAATGCGTGCTCTCGGTACGAGCGACAGGCGAAACAAACGGGCTTGGATGCGTGCCTGGCGCAACTTTTCTCCAGCTAGCTGTCCCCGGCGAAGCAGCAAGACAACGAGGCCGCCCTCGGTTCCCGCGATGGACACGAATTCACGCTTCAGTGCCTGCCTCGCTCTCCAAAGAAGAGCTTCGATTGTGCTGATCCCGACGCCTTCGTGCTCTGCGATCCGCTGGTAGGACCAGCCAGACTCCTCACGCATCTGGAGGACCTGCTGGTGTCGGGGGGAGAGGCGGCTAAAGGCTTGACTTACGATCTGAGCGTCTTCGGCCCTGATCACGGCCTCCTCGGCGTCGCCTGCGCTGCTTGAGTGCGGGAGGACCTGGTCCATCTCAGCAACCGGAGTCGTACGCGAGCGATGTCTCAGCGCATCAGTACACAAGTTTGATGCGATGACGCTTAGCCAGGGATAGAAGCGACGTTCTCCGGCGAGCTTCGGGAGGGCACGCCAAGCGCGAGCGAACGCCTCTTGGGCTATGTCCTCTGCCTCGGCTGGCATGCCGACACGTCGCAGGCAGAAACGGTAGAGGCGGTCGAAGTACCGGAGATATAGGTCATCGAAGGCACCCGTGTCTCCAGCTTGGCACCGTTCAACAAGTTCCCGGTCGCGCGCGAGATCAACCTCACCACGCCCCTTGCTCAGCTCCCCAGTTCTAAGGCCCATGCCCCCTTTCCCTTCCGACCCCGGCTTGGCTTCTTAGTGACTTAACGCTTTGATCATAGCACTCTTACGGCTTCGCGTGTATGGCTTCGTTTCGAGCCGACCTGCAACGCGGGCTCCGCTCGGTTCACGCGATCACTGGTGCCGGCGGGCGAAAATCCCGAGCGCACTCATTGGACCACCGTAGTCGGCAACGCAGGCGGCCCCGGTCCCCGGCCTTGATCGAGCAGGTTCTTCAGCGGGGTCAAGCTGGATTTGCAGACCACCCCGCGCTCGAGGATCGAGAATATGGTGTCCATCTGGCAAGCCGAAGTTGTAGGGCAGGACATGGATATCGTTGGAATTGGCGAACTCTGGGTTATGGTCGCCGAAACCGCCAGGCTGCAGGAGTTACGTATCGAAAAAAAACCCCGAAAAGTTTGCAAGCGACCGTAAGGTTTGCTGTGGAGCATAGTTACCATAGTCAGTTGCAGCCTTCGAGGGAGCGGTCTTGGATCTGGATCCCGAAGGCCCCCCGGGCAATGTTCACGGGATCGCTCCCTCGGCTGCGCTGGATATTGGAGCTAAACGGCAGCGTCGCCATCGCCTCGAGGCTGCTCGAGGTCGAACCAGAGCGAAATCTCCAGAGGGTTCCCGCTGGTGAGCCCCGGTCCTGGGCGCCTTTTGGAGGATGTTGATCGCTCCAACAGCGTCTCGGTGACAGGTGAAGTTGCACACCTTACGCCGGTAGTCCCGCCCACATGGTCGGTTGCGCGCTGCACACGCAGGACAGGTCTTCGTGGACCCGGACTCGTTTAGGTCTCGATGTCGAGTCCGGTCTTTTCATCCAGGTACTTCTCTTGCACGCCTCTCGACCACTGCGAGAGCTGCTGGCGAGATGAGCGTCCGATGCGGTGCTTCTGCTTGGTCTTGTGCTCTATGCCACGGACATCTCCTATGACGAGGCGTCCGGTGGAGTGCGCGATGACGTGATTCGCAGCTTTCCTTGCAACCTGGTGGTCAAAGTCTCTGAGTTGCAAGCGGGCCTTGCCCTTTATGCGTTTGGTTGCTGCAACGAGCCTACGGTGTTTGCGAGAGCCGTTCTTGGTCTTGGAAAGCTTTCTCTGGAGCCCACCAAGGGCCTTGTTTCGCTGTCTCCTGATAGCACGTGCTTCGCGGCCGTTGATGATCGTGATGTCGATAGTCGTCTCGTCCACCTGTCGACCGCCACGCTAAATGAGCACGGGGAGACATTCAACGTGAGCACGGCCGGCACCAACGCCATGGCCACATTGTGCGTCGCCTCTCGTTCCTGTCAAGGCCGAAAGTCCAGCATGTGAGGGTCGTCTGCGGCCTTGACAGTTTCCTCGTCGGCGACGATGTGGGCGTCCATGCGATGGATTCCATCCTCGCGCTCTGTGTCGTTGTCGTGATCAAATGACCTGTCGCTCAACACCACCCATGTCGCAAGTGCCATTGGCTTGATGATGCTTTCGCCTATAGCTGTGACCGCTTTGCCAGCTGAGACCGAACGACGCGATGTGTAGGGGATGTGCAGTGAGAACTGTCCGTTGTCCCGATCCCAGCAGAGCTGGATCTCGCCCCAGAGTTCAGGGGAAACCGGCTTGCCGCTTACAGAGTCGGTGATCGCTGGCAATCCCAACACGATGCCAGGTCTGCCTCGTCCGAGCGACAGGTTGAGCTTGTTATCTGGCCGTATGCGCCACCCGTAGCCCTTGGAAAACGATAGGGGTCTGTAGTTCTTCTTCCGCCAGGGAGAACGCACTCTCATGTCATTCTTGCGGTTGGTGCGAGAGGTCTTGATCGCTTCGTAGGGGTCGTATCCGATCGCCTCAGTCGTGTGAGCATGGAGAAGGCGTTGTTCTCGTGGGATTGAGGTGAGGAACGCTCGGATGTCGTACTTGCCTGGAGTGCGCTTAGCTTTCCACTCCCCATGCACTCAGTCGACCGCTTGGTCCTAGAGACCAGCTGCAATGTGGTGAGTGTCGTGGGCTCGCCGGCAGTCAGCACCCGATAACGTGACGGGGACAATGGCTGCGCGTACGACCTCACGGCTTGCTGGCGGACTACTCGGCATTGCGAGGATATGTTCGATACTACGCCAGGGGTGTAACAGTTCCTCGGATAGGTGCGTACTTGTCTTATCCGCGGCCTTGACCCCTCCCTTACGTAAAGGGGCTTGCGGGCGGAGTTCGATCAAATGCCGTGTTCGCCGAGGGGGCCTGCTGTTAGTTGCTGGTCGGCGACAAGTTCCGCGAGCGGCTCGAGCGCTCCGAGGGTTGACCGCCAGGCGTGAATCGCAGACGTGCAGTCGGAGTCGTGAAGGAGCAGTGTTGCTCCTCCGAGACCGGTGCGTGTGAGATCCGAAACGACCGATCTTGGGGTTGCGTCGGCCCTCCAGTCGCGGCCCCAGGATGTCCATAACACGATTCGCAGATCAAGGCGGCGACAGGCTCCGATGGTTCCGGTGCTAATTGCGCCGAACGGTGGCCGGTGCCAATAGGGCTCGCGACCGGTCGCGATCGCGACCGCTTCGTGGCCTCGGGCGAGATCGTCGCGTACCCACTGGGGGCTGTGAAGTATGTGAGCGCGGTGGCAATAGCCGTGGACCGCGATCTCGTGGCCCGCAGCCGCGACCTCGGCCGCGAGTTTAGGCGCGGCGTCGACCATCGAACCGAGCATGAAGAAGGTCGCGCGCCAGCCGGTTCTGTCTAGAGCGGAGAGGAATTGTGGGGTCGAACGCGGATCTGGCCCGTCGTCGAAGGTGAGTGCCACGTGCCGGGGGTTTCCTTGCCCCGACAGTGCTGGAAGGAGTGCGCGCCGCAAAGGGCCGTAACTGGCAACCGAGGGGCCTGCCTGAGCGAGGCCGCACGCGATACCGGCTCCGAGAAGGACGCGCGTTGCCGGCTTCATGCGCTAGCGCACTCGCCAGGAACGGGATGCGCCGGTGTGCTGTGTTGATCGCAACCTGGCGCGCGCTGATGCGTCCGGGGGTGCACTCGCATCTCCTGACGTCTAGCTCGAAGCTGTTGTATACGAGCCGCTACTCGCGAGGACGGCGTCACTGCTCGTGTTCTCATCGCAAAATGAGCTTGCCTCCAGCGCTAAGTTGGAACGCGCGAGGTCTGCTACATGCTCTGCGGCATCAGCTTTGAAGATGGACTTCGCACGTGTTGCATGCAGAGCGATCCCAGACGTCGCAAGATCGAGAGCAGCGCGTAGCTGGGTGGGGTTGCGAGCGTAGGGGGCGACCCCGGCCTGTTCCATCGCGCGCGCATTGTCGCGTCCGTGACCGGGAATCGGCCGGTAGGTGATCACAGGCAGACCGATTGCGAACGCCTCCATTGAAGTGAGGCCCCCCGCGTTCTGAACAAGTGCATCTGCTGCAACCATCAGCTGGGGCATCTGATCCGTCCAACCTACCACCAGGCCACGTCCGTGTGAGCGCTCGGAAAGGCGTCGCTGCAGCTTTTCGTTCTTCCCGCAGGCGACGAGGACGAAGTAACGTCTATCGCTGCCTGCGATGTCATCGAACGTGGCCTCGATCTGGCCCACCCCCCAGGATCCAGCGGTGATGAGAACCACGGTTCGATCCTCGGGGATTCCCATTTCGAGGCGCACCTCCTGCTTGCATGGGACGTTCTCGCGGAACTGCGGAGCGACCATGGGCCCTGGTGCGAGTGTGGGCTCTGCCGTCTTGTTGCGTGCGATCGCTGCTGTGATCGGGTGTACGCACAGGTGCAGGTCCATGCCACGACCAAGCCAAAGTGGATGAACCGAGAAGTCGGTCATAAACGTGGCCACGGGAATTGCGATCCGGTTCTTGCTGCGAAGCCGGCCGAGTACGACGGATGCGAATGGGTAGGTAGAGACGACTGCGACCGCATTGTTCTGGGTGGCCCAGCGCTGGAGGCGCTTTCCGAATACAGCCGCGAGAAGGCCTGACATCGGCGCGTAGAGGATAGGGACTGCTACCCATAACCTGTATGCGATCTCGTAGGCCCATGGTGTCCAACGGAGCCAGAGCTGGAAGACCCTTTGCGTCAGGCTTCCCGAATGAGGCGCGGCGTCAAGGAAATCGACCATGACTGTGTTCATGCCACGAGCTTCGAGCCTGCGGCAAAGCTCCGTAGCCGCGCCATCATGGCCTGCGCCGATTCGGGCTGAGACGACGAGGACAGTTCTGCTCACTCCACCAAGCTACTCGCAAAAGGAGTGCGTCTCGTGGCAGCTCTATTCGTGAATCCTCAGGATTGTGTATATATCCAGGTCAATATGGTCACAGAGCGTTTCAGGGATACCTGGTGAAGCAGGTGCTGGAAGGGTCCACGTGTCGCGGGCTGTGAAGAGATAGGGTCTGTGCGTGCGTTTCGAAGTTCACTCGAAGGTGTTCGAAGGTCCGCTGGATCTGCTTCTCCAGCTTGCAAAGAGTAGCGAGGTAGATATCTTCGAAATAAGTCTTTCCGAGCTTATCGATGATTATCTTCGATATGTCGAGCAGGGGTCGGGCTTCAACCTCCAAGATGGCACCGAGTTTCTCCTCATCGCTGCGATCCTGGTCGAGCTCAAATCTCAGCGCCTCGTTCCTGCAGACGAGGAGCTGGTCGAAGATGACGAAATCGACGCATGGGAGGCCAGAGACCTTGTTCTCTCACAGTTGTTGGAGTGTCAGGTCTATGCCGCGGCGGGCCAGCTTCTTGAGGCTCGAGCTGAGTTGGCAGCGATGAGCGTTGCGCGCTCGCCCGGCACGGATGACGCGTACCTGGCATCGCTGCCGGACCCACTGGAGGGCGTGACGAAGGCATCACTGCTGGACGCCTATGCGAGAGTGCTGGAGCGTGTGGGTGAGAAACGTATCGAACCCAAGGTAGAGACCGAGCACATAATTGCGGACATCGTGACGGTCGATGAAGCGATCAGCGATCTGGTGGTCACGCTCCCGCATGCAGGCGTGATCACCTTTGCCGAGCTGGCCGCTCGCCTTGCTACCCGTATCGAGATCATCGTGAATTTTCTCGCACTTCTCGAGTTGTTCAAGCGAGGGATGGTCGTGTTGGAGCAGGGCATTACGTTCGGCGAGTTGCGAGTGCAGTGGGTTGGAGCCTACGAAGTGCTCGAGGAGATGAGCTGGTGAGCCTGGACGAATCCCCGGAACCCGCACGCGATGGTTTCGCGGTTGATCGGCGAGCGATTGAGGCGGTGCTGATGGTAGCGAGCGACCCCGTGCCTGCGAGCGTCCTTGCGGAGCTGTTGGAGATCCCGGTAGAGAGCGTGGAGTCGGCATGCGAGCGGATGTCTGAGGACTATGAGCGGGAGCTCCGGGGGTTCGTACTCCAGCGCGTAGCTGGCGGGTACCGGTTCCAGAGCCATCCAGAGGTGTCGGAATACGTGGAGCGGTTTGCCCGCGAGACGCCAGCGCCGAAGCTCTCCGCAGCTGCGCTCGAAACCCTTGCAATAATCGCCTACCGCCAACCCGTGACGCGGGCGCAGATATCGGAGATCAGGGGGGTAAGCGGCGATGGTGTTGTGAGGCTGCTCGCCCAGAGAGGATATGTGGAAGCCGTAGGAAAGGCGATCGGTCCAGGGCAGGCGGTGCTATACGCCACGACGAGGTACTTTCTTGAGCGCATGGGAATCAACAGTATTGAGGATTTATACCCTGCGGGCGATTTGCTCCCCTCGATCGAGGCGTTCGACGCGCTGGAGGAGGAGCTGCGAGCAGTTGGAGGCCTCGGGAGCCGCCGGGTGTCTGCGAGGACCGATGCGCCAGTGGGAATACCGGATGACGGTGGCTCGCGAGGGGGCTCCGGTGAAAGCGACTCGTCTCGTGGATGATCATCGCGGTCTCGTTTTCCCGTCGCAGCGGCGCTGAACCATGGCGCACGATGCTCACCCGCCGTACGCTTCTTTGTCCCAGGACGGCGAAAGGCTCCAGAAGGTGCTTGCGCGCTGTGGTATGGGCAGCAGGCGATCATGCGAGGAGATCATCATCGCACATAGGGTGAGCGTGAACGGTTTGCCAGCTCACCTGGGCCAGCGGGTCGACCCGTTGGTCGACAGCGTAGCTGTGGACGGGGTCCCACTCCCGGTCATGCCAGGTGCGGTCTACTACCTCTTGAACAAGCCACAAGGCGTCGTGACCTCGGCGGTCGCACAGGATGATCGAACGGTTGCACTCGACTTGGTGCCCCCTGACCCAAGGGTGTTCGCTGTGGGTCGCCTCGATGCAGACTCCGAGGGCCTGCTGATCTTGACCAATGATGGGGAGCTTGCCCACCGCACCGCTCATCCGTCTCATGGAGTTGAAAAGGAGTACCTGGTGGACGTGGGTCGTCAACCGCCTGCAAAGGCTTTGCGGGCACTACGGGAGGGGGTGCTCCTCGAGGACGGAATGACCATGCCGGCGAAGGTTGGGGTTGTGGCTGCGGGCACTATTCGCATTGTCGTTCATGAAGGGCGAAACAGACTGGTGAGGCGAATGTGTGCTGCGGTGGGTTTGCCGGTGAACAGGCTGGTAAGGACGCGCATTGGCCCTATCAGGGACAGCACCCTGCGCCCTGGTTCCTGGCGCCCGCTCGCGAGGGGGGAAGTTCGAAGGCTGGCCGAGGAAGCTTGGTCAACGGGGTCCGACGGCTCGATTGCTGTCGAGTGAGGCAGGTGCAGATATGCTGCCGATCATGCCTATTCGCGTGAGGGCCATTCGTGGCGCCACTACGGTCGATTCAGATACCCGTGAGGACGTGACCTTGTGCGTCCAAGAGCTGATGCTCAGGTTAATCGATGACAACGAGCTGGCGCATGACGATCTCATCAGCGTGATATTCACCGCGACCGAGGACATCGTGTCGATGTTCCCTGCGACCGCTGCGAGGGAGCTCGGTCTCGGCGATGTCCCGTTGCTGTGCGCGCGCGAACTCAGCGTAGAGGGTGCGGCTCCGAGATGCATCAGGGTGCTGATGCACGTGAACACCGAGCGCTCTGTTTCCCAGCTACGCCATGTCTACCTAAAGGGTGCTAGGAGCCTGCGAGATGACCTTCCAGGCTGAGCGCATTGACGGCGGGTCCTCTCGTGCGCTGGCTGAGGCGATGCCCCGGCGGGCGCAGGTGATCGGGACAGGGCTTATTGGCGGATCGGTCGGGATGGCGCTGCGTGCCAGAGGGTGGCACGTAACTGGAGCAGACGCCCGGGTCGGTCAAGCGGAGGCGGGGGCGGAGCTGGGGGCGTTGGACGAGGTCGGCTTCGACGCGACAGCGGAGATCGTCTTTGTTGCTACTCCGGTATCCGCCACGGTCGGAGCGGCGCGCGAGGCGCTGGCGTTACTCGACGAGGCTCATTCCAACGCCGTTGTAACTGATGCCGGCAGCGTCAAGGCGACGATCGCTGGAGCGCTCGGGCACCCAAGGTTTGTTGGTGGGCACCCAATGGCGGGTTCGGAGCTGGCGGGTTCCGCGGGGATGGATCCGATGCTGTTCTCGGGATGCACGTGGGTGCTGACTCCTACGGAAGCGACGGACCCTGGCGCGTACGCGAAGCTCCAGGCCATCGTTACTTCGCTGGGTGCCAGTGTCATTGCGCTCTCACCGGAGCGTCACGACGAGCTGGTCGCGATAGTCTCCCACGTCCCACACCTGACGGCTGCGGCACTGATGATTCTTGCTGCGGACTCGGAACGGGACAACACGCCACTGCTGCGCCTCGCCGCGGGTGGGTTCCGGGACATGACGCGGGTCGCGGCCACACATCCGGGGATCTGGCTCGATATATGCAAGGCGAATTCCCAGGCGATAGTCGCGACCCTTGATCGCCTCATTGAACAGCTGGGTGCTTTTCGTGATGCTGTGGGTTCTGGTGACGCTGCCTTCCTCGCGTCTGCACTTGAAAGCGCAGCGGGGGCGCGTCGTAGCCTTCCGGTCGGAACCCAACCGCCAGGAGAGCTTGCAGAGATCCGCGTGCCAGTGCCGGACGAACCTGGAGTTATCGCTGGCATTACGACGCTTGCAAGTGGCATGGGAATGAACATTGAGGACGTGCACATCGAGCACTCTTTCGAAGGCGACAGGGGCACGCTCGTGTTGGTGGTAGCGGTCCGGGATGCGCAGCGGCTCAGCCTCGCGCTTCGCCAGGGTGGATACCGTTCCATCTATGCTGGGAAACCGTGATGGCCAAGCGCGGGTGGGTGATCGCGATTGACGGCCCGGCTGGATCGGGGAAATCAACCGTTGGAAGGGCTTTGGCTGAACGCCTAGGGGTGGGGTTCCTTCAGACCGGAGCGATGTACAGAGCGGTTGCATTGGAGGCACTCCGTAGGGGCGCGGACCTTGACGATGGACTCCGGCTTGGGCACATTGCGCGCGATGTGGAGATAGATGTGGGCGATACAGTGCACATCGGCGCCGAGGACGTGACATCGGCTCTCCGATCACCTGAAGTCGAGTCCGTCGTGTCGAAGGTTGCTGCCCACCCGGAGGTCCGTTCTGAGATGGTTCGCCGCCAGGTCGACTGGGTTGTTGAGCACGGTGGGGGAGTAGTCGAAGGGAGGGACATCGGCAGTGTTGTGCTGCCCAGCGCCGACTTGAAGGTGTTCCTCGAAGCAGGCGATGACGTACGAGTGAGGAGAAGAGCCCGAGATATGGAGCTCGCAGGGATTGCCGGTGATCCGAGTTCGCTGGCCGAGCGCGACAGGATCGACTCCTCGCGGAGCACAGCACCGTTGAGGGTTGCTGAGGGAGCGGTGGTGGTGGACACATCCGAGATGCGGGTGAGCGACGTCGTCGACGAGTTGATTGCGTTGCTCGAAGACCCCCGGGGAGGCTCGATCAGGGGTGGGCAGGGACCGCTGTCCACTGAGCAAGAGCACCTGAGTCGTCAAGCGGAGGCGAGCGCTCGGGTTTCGCGGGTGGAGCATTGAGCATATCGTCGCGGAGCGAATCCCGCGTGCGATGGTTCTGCGGCGCCGTCCGGAGCATCGTGCTTCGCTGCGTTCGGGCCTACTGGGGCATCACGGTTGACGGCAGGCAGAACCTTGAGATGCCGGGAGCATGCATCCTCGCTCCGGTGCATCGATCGTTTGTTGATTTTCTGGTGGTCGCGGCGGTCGCACGTAACGGCACAAAGATCAAGTTCATGGCGAAGGACACCCTGTGGAAATGGAAGCTGTTTGGGAGGCTGCTGTTCGCATTGGGCAGCTTTCCGGTCCATCGGGAAGGTTCGGATCGGGAGGCGTTGAGGCGCGCGGCCGAGGTCCTCGAGAAAGGTGAGGTGCTGGTGCTCTTTCCAGAGGGCACGCGCCGCTCGGGTTCACAGGTGGAGGACATCCACGATGGAGCAGCATTCCTAGCGTTGCGATGTGCTGTCCCGATCGTGCCGATAGGGATCGCTGGGTCTCAACGAGCGCTGCCCAAAGGCTCGTGGTTGCCGAGGCCGGTGCGCATCCACGTGGTGATTGGGGAAAGGATCATGCCAACGGAGGGGACCGCGGGGAAGGACAATGGCGCTAGTCGTCAGCACCGTAGCGCACTTGCCAGCGAGGGAGCAGATCGCCGTGCAGCACCTCGGGAAGCCGGCGGGCTGTCCGGCCCAACGCCGCAGTCGCATCCGAGGCGCCGACCAGCTCGCAGCTCAGTGAGAGCCTTGACGGAGGAGTTGCGTTCCCGGCTTCAGGATGCGTACTCCCAGGCGCTCGCGGAGCTTGTTAGCCGCGGCGGGCGTCGCTGACCCGATTGCGAGCGCAGGCCCTCGACTTCAATCGAAGAGCCCGGCTGGAGAAGACACCTCTCTCGCAACTCGGGCACCGATCTCCGGACTGCAGCAGGTAGGCGCAACGAGACCTGTTCTCGGCGTTCCTGGGAATGTACGTGAGCCCGGTTACTGGAGCCGATGACACCAGCACAGACCTGGCCGACCTAGAGGGTGCCGCAGCTGCTTATCCCGCATTCGCCCCTGGCCTCCAAGAAGCTAGAAGGTTGTCGAGGTCGAGTAGTACCAAGCACCGAGGCCGGGCTCGTTGTTCGAGACGGTCAGCGGTGTGCATCACTGTCTGTCACAAGTAGGGCAGTCGTTGTGCGACAGAGGTGTTCGGTGACAATCCGGTACCGGACTACGCTAAAGCCCCCCACAGCATCAGGGAGGTCGGCGGCATGAATAATATGCCCCCCCGGAAACCAGGCGCTCCCTACGGCCTGGCAGCAGAATCGGAAGGAGGACAGCACGCCGACATGGAGCCCCGGCCCAGGACCTGGAGGCTTCAAGGTATTGCCCCAGGCCCGCCTCTACGACCGGTTCGGCTTCGACGCCTACGCTCTGAAGCGCTGGGGCCAACCAGGAGTTTGGTGCTACAAACCCACATCGCAAACACCAGCATCTACGAGGGCAAACGGAGCGTCCTTGCGAGATAGCCCGGAAAGCCCGCTAGGTCGGAATGTCGGGAGCGGCTAATCGCGTGTCGGTGACTTCGATCTCTTCACTCGGGGGCATGTTGTGAAAGAAGTACCAGTACATCGCCCCGTTGAGGAGTTGGAGCGCGCCCGCGATCTCGAACGGGATACTTAGGCTAACCTCGTCGAGCATGTATCCAGCAGCTAGTGGGCTGAGACCCATTGCTATCTGGCTTGGCACGTTTGATAGGCCTGCAACTGAGGAACGCTCCTCGGGATCGGCCATCGCAAGGACGTAAGACTGCCTCAGGGGCATACCCGCGCGTTGGATTACCATCCGGACCACGTAGACGACCCCTGCGAAGATGAATGTGGGTGCGAGGACCATTGGGGTGATGAGAAGGGCGGTCAGGATGCGTACGGTTGTCACCGTACGCACGAGACCCCAGCGCCGCGCGAGCCCTGCCGCCGAGAGCGCAGAGGTCATACTCAATGCGTTCACTGCTGCGTAGAGCAATCCGATTTGCGTGGGTCCTACTCCGTATCGCCGGTAGAACCAATAGGTGAGGAACGGTCCGATCATCCCAATAGCGAGGCCGTTTACAGAGTTGGCCGCCCATAGCCGCATGAGCAGCTTCCTGGATTTTACGGGAAGGCGAGGACGTCCTCGCGGCCGTGTTAGCCCAGCGGGGACTGGCGGTTCTGTGATCCATAAGGCGAGAGCGCCCGCTGCGAGCGAGACGCAAGCTGTCGCGATGAAAGCAAGGCGAAAGGCTCCTTGTGCTGCCTCGGGGCTCATCTTTTGGACATGTGCGAGCATTGCGAGTAGCGATCCGACAAGCGCTCCGAAGGAGGATCCGAACTGGAGGCGACCGAATGCCGCGTTGCGCGCGTGCGCGGGTGTCACCTCCGTAACGAGAGCGAATTCAGCTGGCTGGTATGGGCCAATTGCCCCGGCCCCGGCTCCAGCTCCCCGGCCGAAGCTTCCCACGGCCGCAGCTACGAAGAGCACCGGAAAGGAGCGAATCGTTGCGAATACGATCGCGGCAGCGCCAGTCAGTAGCGGGAGTGCGATCAGAAAGGGCTTGCGCCCAATTCGGTCAGAGAGAAACCCTGTAAGCGCTGAGATGACCGCAGACACCAGTGCGACTGACACGAAGAGCTCGCCGAGGGCGAGGCCGCTAAAGCCGAGGGCCGCGAGGTAGAGCGGGACAATGATGCCAGCAAGTGCCCGGCCCGCGCTCATGGAGGTCCGGGCGTACCAGACGAGGTTGAAAGTACGGTTGGCCCAAGCCGGCCGAATGATGCCGCGCACCGTTTTCCCGGATTCTCCGATCACCGGATCACGGCTCTCTACTCAGGCCTCGTTCGACTCTGGTCTTCCATGCTCGTGTCGCGATGCCCGCGGCGAGTAACAGGATACCGGCAAGTAGGGCAGCAAGGCTGGCGATGATTGCCGCGATATCCGCAGTCCTGTGGTAGCTGAAGGTTATGCGGTGCGGGCCAGCAGGCACAGCGACCTCCTGCACCAGACCGTGCCTGTGAACTGCGATTTGACTTCCCAACGCGGGGCGATTTGAGAGCTTGCTTATGTTCGCTCGCCAGCCATCGGCGTAGGTCTCGCTCCACACGAGGTTGATGGGTGTTCGTGAGTTGACATCGATCACGGTCGTGCCCCATGGGGTTGAAGTGACGATCCTCGGTCGGCTCAGTGGATCAGGCGCACCGGACTTGGTGAGTGCCCACGCGGGTCCCCTTGCGTGCGTGTTGTGGAACATTGCAAACGACCCGTCCATTCCGATGTAGGCCCAATGATTGGGCATGATGAACCCTTGGAGTTCGCCGTCGAGGAAGTAGCTCGCTCCCTCACTGGTTGTGAGCTCTCCAATGCCAACCTCTGCGTCGCTGCGCTTGCCGGAGTTGGCAGACGATGATGCCTGCGCTTGTAGCGCTTGCGTGGGGCTGATGCTGGCGAGCGGAGTGGGCTCAAGCAGTGCCACGAGGCCGATAGCCTTGACGGTGTTAGCTAGGTGGACGTCGATGCTGTGCGTTGAAGAACTCAGGCTCGATCTGGCTATCCACACTATCGACGGTCGCTGGTTCGAAGCGGTTCTCACAGGTGTTGCCAGCAGGCCGATACGGATCTCGGGGCCGCGCTGGTGCGATCCCAGTGACGCTTTTGGTGTCCCAGCGTGTTGGGTGCGGGTTTTCTGTCGTGGTGAGGGAATGTCGAGAACGGGCAGCTTCAGGGCTTTGATCCTCAGCGGCTCGCCGAAATACCAGGTAAACGGCCTTCCTGGCGTCAGGAAGAATGACGTTGGCAAAGGCGGCAATGGCGCAAGTGCGCCAGGTGCTGGCGGTGTTTGCGGCTTTGGCTGGGGGATCTTGTGCCGCAGGAAGTAATACCTTGGCACTAGCAGGGTTTGAAGGTTCAGTTTGTCGAAGGTGCTGCCCTTGAGCCCAGCTGGCCAGAGTTGGAGGAGAGAGTGGCTGTGCGTTGCGCTGTTGTAGGCAGATGAGACGATCGCACCATAACCTTGGACGCTGGCCATCTTCCTCAGGACGTTGAGGTCTGGCTGAGAGAGGTCGAGCATCTGGGAGAAGTGAACGTGCTTGGGGTCATAGGTCGCGACACGACCTCCTGGCGTAGCTCGTGCGAGCTCTGCGCCAAGCGGGGAAGTGGCGCGGCTAGCGCTTTGTGGGCGTGGGAAGGCGACCATGTTGACGCTGAACATTCCGAGGTCGAGCACCATGATCAGGGTGAGTAGAAATGACAGGCGCCGGCGCGGCATCCCCCACGCCTTCCATGCGAGCAGGCCTGCAGCGCAGGCAATGACGAGCGACGGAAGCATGCGCAGGTCGAGATGGAGGATACTCGAATAGCTCGGAGTGTAGGAAAGGACCGCCAGGCTGCGCTCGAGGATCGGGCCGAGTGCGACGAAGGCGAGGTACACAGCGACAGCGACCGCAACCGGCGTCACGGACAGGCGCCGCTCGAGTATTCCACCCGGAGGGCCGTTGGTACCGACGAATGTCGCACCCGTGTCTGCAGCAGCGACGCACTCGCTTCCACCGCTACGATACCGTGACCATGGGCGAGAGTTGAGCAGGGAGTTGCACCAGTAACCGAAGAGAACACATGCGGCCAGGTCCACCTCGAGAAGGTTCCGGCTGAGGAGGCGCTGTTTGTTGTACCCGGGCAAGTGGTACATGAGAAGCCCGAGAGGGGTATACCCTCCCCATGCGAGTAGGAGCCCTACAACGAGGATGATAAACCATACTCGCCATTCACGGGCCTCTTTGTGGCGCCAGCGGCCAATGAGAGCGAAGGTGGCAATCATGGTGAGGATGCCGGAGTAGCCAGCAACTTCGACCAGGTTGTACTGACTGGGGTAGCCGAGAGGGGAAGAGCGGGTGCCACCAAGGATGTACGGCGCGAAGCTGAGGAGGCTAAGCGCAGGCCGAAGTGACCCCGAAGTGAAGTACCCATAGTTGATCGGTGCGCGCTGGGAATGAAGCTGAAAGAGAAGTCCAGGGAACCATTGAGCACAAGAGAGCCATACCCCTCCGACGCCTCCCGCAACGCACGCTCCGATCACCCGCCAGCGGGGGTAACGGGAACGACAAGCGGACCAAACAGCAAAGATGCCAAGCGGCAGTATGGAGTCGAGGGGAGCTTCGGGCGCGCCCGCAAGGATCATTAGGCCGGACGATCCGGCAAAGAGGAGGATCCAGGGCCAGGAGCGGGCTCCTTGCGGGCGACGAGCGATGCGATCAATAGCGAGGAAGGTCCACGGGAGCCAGCTGGCAGCCTCGAGCAGATCGAGGTGGACGTTTTGTGCGATCATGAAACCACATAAGGAGAACGAAGCCGCGGCAAGGGTCGATGATGCCTCGGAGAGCCTCTGCATCCGCAGGAACAGGTAAAGTCCAAGAGCAGCGACAGAATACGGCAAGGCCTGGTTCACAGCCCATGCGACTGTAGGGGGCAGGAATCCGAAGAGCAGAGTGGTAGGGTAGCCAGCTCCGGCGTTGAACCCCGCCAGGAGCGGGGTCCCGCTCCAGATGAAAGGGTTCCACAGTGGAAGCTGTCCGTGGTGGATGTCAAGGCCTACTAGAACACGTAGCGGGTAACTCTGGATCAGGTTGTCGCCGTTGGCCCATATCCGCCCAGTAGCGAGCATCGCACCGGTTGCAATCCACGGGACTGCGATAACTGCGAGGATCCCGAGCTTTCCAAGGAGCCGGCGGCGTGGTGGCGTGTGGGGACCTTGTGACGCGGGCTGCTCTGCCTGGCCGCTACTCACCCGTGCGATACCTATAGCTCCCTGAACCAGGTACGGGCTATAACGCGGGCGTAGCGAAGACCAAAGAGGATGTCATTGCCTTTCTTGGAGTGGCCCGCGGCTCGGGGGTGCCAGACCGTAGGCCGCTCTGTTATGCGAAAGCCGCTCCGGGCTGCTGCTATCAAGAGTTCAGCTGTTTGGTACTGCTCCTGCTCTAAGCGAAGGTTTCGAACAACGTCAGCACGCATTGCACGAAAGCCGTTCGACGTGTCCGTGAGATGCTGGCGAGTTAGCGCATTGATGATTGTCGCGAAGACATAGACGCCTGCTTTCCTCAGCCGGTTGGTGGTCTTGTCGACACCTAGCCGTCGTGAGGCTATGACGAGGTCTGCAGAGTCACGCAGTATCGGCTCGAGGAGGCCGGGCATCTCAGCTGGGTCATTCTGCCCGTCAGCATCGAGAGTCACGATGTACCCAGCGCCAAACGAGCAGGCGATCTGGTAGCCGATCTTCAGGGCCACGCCATGGCCCCGGTTGAAGGGGAATGCGCAGACGTAGGCTCCATGACTGGTGGCTATCTCCTCGGTCGCGTCTCCTGGTCCATCTACAATGACGAGGGTGCTTACCCCAAGGCCGGAAATCTCATTTGGGATTGCAGAGAGGACCGAGGCGATGGTGTCTTGTTCCAAGTAGGCAGCGACCAGCGCGACGATCGGTTTCAATGAGATCCCGGGGTATCGGGCTTGGAAGTCCTTCATCGTGATGTCATCAACAAGCTCCGACATCGCTTTGGCTCGCTCGAGCGAGCGGGCGTCGCGTGGACTGGAGATGATCCGCTCCCAGTTCATAGCTTTTCGCTCTCCGAGCCACCGTAGCCTGGGTTTCCTACCACGGCGCTCATCCGGCGAGCGCCGTGGTTTGTGCTTGCGGTGCTGTTGGCGGTCATAGCGGCTGGGTGCGGGACGAGAAACTCCCGGCTATAGCTGTTGAGAGGGATAGTCCCACTTGGGCCGCCGATCCGATTTCCTTATCCCGCCCATGTTCTGCGCCATAGCCACGCTGCAAGAGCGTGTAGTAGCGGTAACTGATTCCTTGCACGGTATCTCCTTTCGTCTTGATGTTGAAGATGTCGCCAGAGCGCACGGACACTCAGCCGACGTAGGTCCCCGCCAAGTTTCCACTTTGCACGAGCGCCTGCACACAGTCCCTGGTGACGAACCCGTGGTGAGGCTTTGTGCGTGCCAGGCGAAGCCGCGGTGACCCTTTGGCATCTGGTCTCGTACGAGCATAGGACCTACGACCTGTAGCCCTGGCGGCAACTGCGACTCCTCGATACGATGCAATGCCCGCGACTTGCCTAACGTAGAAGCGCTCAAGTGTGTGAGACTTTGACACAGCGAATCGACTCCGGTTCCACCTGGATCGCCCACCCGATGCGGTGAATGCCGAAAGCTCTGTCGCAGCTAACTCTTGCCATAGTGCCCATAGTGCCCAGCGGGTCGCGTCAGCTGCTACAGCGTCTTTGAGCGGGGCCTTCGCCTGTGCGAGTATCCTCGCCTGCCGCTTCGGGTCTCTAGCGAGAAAGACTTGAACGGACAGGCTGTCCTTGGCCTTGTTGTAGCCATTACACGCGAGCGTGAGGTTCGGTACCCGCTCTGTTACGCCACGCGACTTGGCAAAGATGTGCTCGATCTGTAGGGGAACGTCGCTCGCTTTGCAGTAGGCAAACCGGCGTCCCGACTTCTCTATGAGGTACTCACGTGCCTCATAGAGAGCCAAGTTGCCCTGTTGGTAACGGGCAGCTGTGGTCTCCGGGTTCTCCATCTTCTGGAGATCAAAGCACACGAGCTCCAAGCAGATCGCTCGAACCGGTTCCCACCTGCAGAGCCGGGACACCACCGATATCGTGGAGTCCACCTGGTGTTGGAGGCTCGATGCCATGCGGGCGTGGCTGTGGCTGTTGTCCACGAAGCTCCGTGTGCCAGCACACGGCTGGCAGTGGCGAGATCTGTGCCGGGCGTTCTTTACGGAGTTCGCACACGCCTCCGGGTTCCGATTCTCCCAGCGGGGTTTGCGGTAGCGCAGGTTCTCCGTCCTGCGCCTACGACGATCCGCACGACTCTGGGCCGTGAGCTTATGGTTGAGATGTCCCCGGTGCTCTAGCTCGATAAAGAAAATCCCGCAGGGTATATACTCGTCGTCTGCAGGAAAGATCAACACTCCCGTGAACTTCGAGCCAGGGTCGATGCCTACCTCGACTCCGGGCACTTCTGATTGCTCTGCTGGTTTGTCCACGATGCGGATTACGAACGAGGACAGGTGGTGAACCCTGGCCCGTCCTGCGTGCAGCAATTTTCGCGCACCCGCTGGATGACACGGCATGAGTGGGTGTCTGTGCATGTCAAGCATTAACACCTGCTGAACTGCAACTCCTGGTGGAGCAGCAAGGCCCCTATCTTCTTGTTTGCCCGACAGGTCCGGCTCCGCAGAGTGATGCTGTACGGGAAGGTGATCCTGTGCAGTCTCTGCTCGACCATGTTGTACGACGGTTGCCGGGTTACCCTTTAGTCCGCGCCTCGTTTCGTCCTTACCCTTGAGGTTGTCTGCTGATGCGGATTCTGCGTCAGCAGACTGAGGAAGCATCTGCTGGTGCGTCTTCTCGCTTTCGTACAACGTAGACATCTTGTTCACCTCCTCTTGAGGTCTTGGTCTGGTCAACCCGGGCTTCGGGAAGATTCCCTCAAGCCCCCGGCTCTAGGCGTGGGGTAGTTGGGCGTCGCAGTTCCTCTCGATCTTGCGGGTCTTGTTGGTATGCTCAGTGTGAGATGCATCGAGCTCAGACTGTCGGTCTCCGAGCGAGGTCGTGGAGCTCGAGTACCTATTGTGGCTCAGCGGCGTGGTCATGAGCACGCTGGTGTCTGTGACCTGCTGGGCCAGCATCATCTTGCGAACGAGAACATGTCGGGCTACTGCACTGCGGGGGCTGTGCTCTTTCCGCTGGGAGGGGCAGTATGCCGGGGGACACTCGGTGAACAGCACGGGCAGGCGCAAGCCGAGTCCCGGTCGATAACCAAGACCAGAGGCGCGCTTCCATGAACGCCTCGTGCGAGCGCCCTCATGCGAGGAATCTTCGCCCTTCAGGCCGGAGGGGATGTCAACGCAAAGTCTCCGGCCGCAGGCCGGCTGGCGGTTCAACGCCGCGGTGTTCTGGCGCCTCGGCGTGACGGACGTCCGGCTCTGTCACGAGCGGAACCGGTCGCCCTTCGACGACATCTTCAGGGCTCCCGAGTTCGAATACGAAACGCGAGTGGAGAAGACGATGCCGTATTGAAACCCAGCTGAACTGCGGGAACGGCTCGTCACGCTGATCGCGGCGAGCTCCCGCTACTCAGTGGAGTCCGAGGACAGTCGCCAGGCTCTCGTCGATCCCCCAGACCTCCTCGGGACTAGCGTGCCCTACGTAGTCACCCAGGCGATTGACGTCGACGGCCCCGAGTTGCTCGACAAAAATCCTGGTCGTCTCTCCCTCGATCACCAACTCCGGCCGGAACGCGGCTGGCCGGGCGCTCCGGGACGTCGGTGCCAGCAGGGCTACCGACCTCGGAAGCAACGCGGCGGCCGAAGCTCGTAGACGTCACCTCTCTGCACGGAGGCTCTCCATTAGCGAGGCGACCTCCTGCATTTCGCGGCGATCGACCTCGTCGGCTTCAAGTGCTGCGACCTCGGCGCGGCGGAGGGCCGCAGCCGCGAAGAGGATTGACTTGCGGATCGCTTCGGACCGACTCATGCCGGAGGCCTCAAGCATCCGGAGCACCCGCTGGACGTCGCTGTCGAGCCGAACCGATACAGCATGCATCGTAACAGCCAGTATGTCACATGAGCCCCAATGTCCCCTTGCGGCGACCTCGCGAGGCTCGGAAACCCGCAGGGCAGAGCGCTTAGCGCTCCTTATTCCCGGTTCAGGTAATACACTGGCGGGTGGCCTTGGATTGTCGCTCCTCGAACCGGCCCGAGATGCGAGAGCGCCTGCGCTTACCACTTGTTCCCCTCAACGATGGGAACCGTGGCAGCTTCTCTAGCGCCTCGGGGGAGATGTCGGTTGCCAGAGATCGACAAGCTGCACTCCTACGTCCTTGAAGTAGGCCTGGCGGGCTACCGAGAGGAGGGCCGGCGGGTAGATGTCCTGGCGGAGCTTTGGAATGTCCAAGACAATCGTTCCCGCTCGGCCGCGCCCTTCGTGTTGGTGGCGTCCGCAGGATCCCCGTGTTCGTATTCTTGGCGAACTTGGAGGTCGGTGCGGTGGTCGCAGCGTCGGGGGACTTTCAGTCGGGCTGCCGTTGCGCACGCTGATCGTGCAAGCTAGACTGAGCGCATGCTCAAAGCAGATAAACAAGAAGCCCGTGGTGTCTCCGCATGGTGAGGACCGGAAGTGCCAGGCGGCCAGCGAACGAACGTGCGGCTGACACCCGCCGAGCGCTGGTATCTGCGGCTTGCGATGTCCTACGCACTGAGGGCTTCGCTGGCGCAACCGCCCGGACGATCGCCGGGCGTGCCGGATGCAACCAGGGCCTCGTCTTCTACCACTTCGGCTCTGTTGTGAACTTGCTTCTCGCCGCGCTTGACGAGGTGAGTGCGCGACGAAGAGATCGTTACGAGGCTGCGCTCGAGTCCGTGGACAAGACCAGCGAGCTCGTGGCACTTGCGGCCCAGATCTTCAGTGAAGACCTTGATTCGGGGGATGCGGCTGTGCTCGTGGAGATGATCGCCGGGGCCGCTTCGACCCCTGGTCTGGGAGCAGCCGTGAAGGAACGGATCGCACCATGGAACAACTTCGCAGTAGCGGCGCTTGAATCCGTCCTCGGCCGCTCACCCATTCTCCAAGTGGTCGAAGCATCTGAGGTTGCGCACGCAGTAGTGGCGCTTTATCTCGGCCTCGAGCTGCTGTCTCATCTCGACGGTGACCGGGGTCCTGCGATGGCGCTGTTCTTGCAGGCCCGCCGACTGGCGCCGGTCGTAGACCTGCTTGGCAACCAGCTGAAGGAGGAAAAATGATGACGAACAAATCACCGATCCCTCAGAAGGCAACACCCAACCTCTCACGCACCGACGATCGTCTCGATGCTGTTACGGGCGCCTTCAGCTATTCCGGCCGTACGATCGCTCACCGACTACTCGACGCTGGCCGGAGAGTGCGGACGTTAACCGGCCACCCGAAGCGCAGAGAGAACGAGTCGGATATCGAGGTCTACGGTCTGGACTTTGACGATCCGGCGAGGCTCGCGCTTGCACTCCAGGGGGTGAACACGCTCTACAACACGTATTGGGTGCGTTTCGCCTACGGTTCGGTGGACCACACGCTGGCCGTCGAGAACTCCCGCACACTCTTCAGGGCCGCGCACAGGGCGGGAGTCCAGAAGATCGTCCATATCTCGATCCTTCACCCATCTACTTGCTCTCCGTTTTCGTATTTTCGGGGCAAAGCGCTGGTGGAGCGGGCCCTCGCCGAAACCGGCCTTCCGTATGCCATCCTGCGGCCGTCAGTCCTCTTTGACGAGCGCGGCATACTGCTAAACAACATCGCCTGGTTGCTACGTCGGCTACCCGTGTTCGCCGTAGGAGGGGACGGCTGCTACCGCGTTCGTCCTATCCACGTGGAGGACCTCGCCGACCTTGCCCTGGATGCCTCGACATGGCCCGAAGACCGGATAGTCGATGCCGTCGGGCCCGAACGGCCGACCTTTATTGAATTGGTAGGACAGATACGTGTAGCCGTAGGAAGCCGTGTCCGCGTGGTCCGAGTGCCAAGTTCGCTGTTGCTTCTCATGTCCAGAGCGCTTGGCTCGGCGTTGCACGACGTCTTGTTGACCCCCGACGAGTACAGATCGATGGCTGAGGGACTCGCCGACTCCGATGCTCCGCACACCGGCTCCATCGCCCTATCAAGCTGGCTTGTTGAACACGGGACCCGTCTTGGCACTCGGTACGCGAGTGAGTTGGACATCCATTTTCGATGACGCATTCAACGTCAACAAGGATCGGTCGCTGGCTCATCGATACCTACTGGCAATACCGGGCATACTGACGACATGGTCAAAGTGGTGGTGTCGCTCCCTGACAATCTGCTCCGAGCCGTCGACATCGAGGCAGATCGTCGCTGAACCACCCGGAGCGCGTACCGCCGCGAACTGGCCGAAGAGGCCTTGTGACGCAAGAGCGCCGTGCGTGCTGAACGAATGGCCGAGATCGACGGCATGGACGGACCAATCAGGAGCCACGGGGGCGGCGTTGCCGAGCTTGTCAAGGAGTACAGGCCAGAACATTGAACGGAAGGTTGCTCGACGCTAGCATCCTGCTGGCGAGCGAGGACCCGGAGGACGAGCACCATGGGGCTGAGGGGAGCTGCCAAGCTGAGCGGGCCGCGCGCCCGGGTGAAGGCACGAAGGACGAGCTCTTGAGCCATCCCAGGGTCGAGCGTTCGGACGGGCGATGCCCTGGTTGACACTATAAAGACACGATCCCGCACAAGCCTACTACCAGCGATTATGGGTCTGGATCGGGTTCGACCGCCCGAAATGTCCGCGCAAGTAGCCACGGGACCCGACTTCCCCCCGAGGACGTCTGGGTGGGGAGAGAGGGGGAAGTAGACGGGGCGCGCACATTTCCACGTCATTGGTACGAACGGAATTTCGTCAATCCGCCGATTCCGCTGGTCAACAGCTTATACCTCATCCTATAGTCACAGCGCAAAGAACCTGTGGGTGCCGAAAACCCCTCCGCCCAGGTCAGGCGACCATCCGGTACTCGTGGATTATGCCGCCCAGGTGATCGATTCTTCGTAGCCTTGCGGCGTCGACGTCGCCGATGCTGGCAGGTGTCGCATCGGAATCAGCGGGCGGTCGTTGGCTGAGGGATCGGTGGGGCCGCTGGGCCTTGTAATGCTCGATTTACTCGACAAGGACTAATTCGAGGTGACGGCGGCCGAGGATGAGCATCCGGTTGAGACACTCGCGCCGAATGGTGCCGATGATGCGCTCACACATGGCGTTGGCCCGGGTGCTCGGACGGAGGTGGTGATGACTATGGTGCCCTCGGCAGCGAAGATGGCGTCGAAGGAGGCAGTGAACTTGGTGTCGCGGTCGCGGATCAGGAGTTTGGCCGACTTGGCCTGGTCGATCAGCTCCATGGAGATGTTACGGGCCTGCTGGGTCACCCAACCGGCGA
>JAJZXF010000037.1 GCA_021802485.1 Actinomycetes bacterium
GGTCTGCCAGTGTGGACTTCGTCATGTTCGGCCTCCTGTCTGGATGTGGTAGTCATCCAGACTAGCACCGATCCAGGCGGAACTGTCGATCCCACCTACGTTCTTGTCGCACACCCATCGCGCATGGACTTTGCGATACCAGCGCGTTCACGAGGCATGGTGCCCGCCCAGATACCAAGAGACCACTGTGGCTTCGCTAGCGCCTCATCAAGGCAGCGCTCGGTGACCGAGCAGTGCACGCACAGCTCAAGTGCTGGATTCGTAGTCCGCACTCGTCCTGATCCGCTAGCTATGAACCAGGCTGCAGGCTTTCCTCGACACAGAGCCTCTGTGCGCCACACTGGTCGTGATCCAAGTGGTTGCGCATCCATCGGATCGCCTCCTCACCCTGGTGGCCCGTTGGTAATCTGAAGTCGCTCAATACCGACGAGACGGGTCCTTGTCGCATATCCATCCCCATCTGGAACAGGCTTGCCACCCGACATCTCTATGACTTGTCGAACCCTGTAGCGCACCATTGCCCCAAGATGAGCAGCGCTATGGCGATGACAGCGATGAGAGCCTCGATGCGGTCGTCGTTGTGCAAGAAGACCGGTTGTACCCGGAGGGTCTGTTTGATGTCACGATGGTGCTGCTCGACGATCCACTGGTCCTTGTAGATCCGAAGCACTTCGAGGGCATCGAGCTCGCGACCTTCTGGGTCAGGGAGGCTGCTTGCGAGTGCGTAGAGCCCGTCGAAGGTGCTCGCAGCAGCGATCGCCTCCTCGTCGCGTTGCCAGGCGATGACCGGCTTTCCCGCTCGGGTACCCGTCGTCACGGTGATCAGGCCCGCGACCTTTCCGGTAAGGATCTGGGCAACTTTGGTGTCGATCTGTTTCCTCGTCTTGTAGTAGCGACCGCCTGTCCCGTTTCGGATACGGCCCAATGCCTCTTCTGCGGAGGACCAGATGTAGGCAACCGCCAAGTCGTGATGTGTCCCGTCTTGCGCGCTCACCGGGAACGGGCGCAGTAATCCCTTCGATACCGTGCGGCTATCCGGGTCGAGTTGCTGCTCTCGGAACGAGACGTAGTCGAGAGACTCGAGGCCCGCCAGAACATCGGTACAGAATCGCTCCGCCCAGTTGGCGTCGGCGCGAAGAGGCACCACGAAGCCCACGTGCTTGGCGTTGACGCAACAAGAATAACTTCCCACTTTGGAAAGCCAGGTCACTTGGGGCTGATGGTGTAGTTGCGGGTGGCCTGGGTATCATCACTGCGGATCACAGCTCCAGGGTCGGCCTCCGCCTTGTCGGTTGACGCCAGCTGCGGGGCGGCTCACCTGGCGTGATCCAGGCAACGACACCGTCAGGCAGTTGCCACTCGGGTCGTGTGGATGCCGAGAAGCCCGTCCGTCCGGTTTAGGCGACCATCTGGTACTCCTGAATGGACCGCCCAAGCGATCGGTTCTTTGTAGGCTGGCGCGCCGACGTCAGCGATGAGCGCCGAGGTCATGGCGGGAACTTCATGCGTGGGGTATAGTTTCTATACTATGAAGTCGTGGAGTTTGAGTTCGACCAGGAGAAGAGCGCAGCGAACACGACCAAGCGCGGGATCGGCTTCGTGCAGGCGCAGGTGCTGTGGGACGACCCGAACCGCGTTGAGGTGCCAGCTCGTACGGTCGGTGAGCCGCGGTGGCTGGTAGTGGGTCGGATCGCCGAGCTGCATTGGTCGGCCGTTGTCACGTATCGGGACCAGCGTGTCCGGATCATCTCGGTCCGACGCTCACGGCCAGAGGAGGTGAGTCTCTATGGAAGAGATGACGACTGAGGAGTTCGACGAGCGCTTCGACGCGGGAGAGGACGTGAGCAGCGCCCTTGACACTACCGCTGTCCGACGACCGGCTCTGGAGCAAAGGCGGGTGAACGTCGACTTCCCGACGTGGATGATCGAGGCACTCGACCTGGAGGCCAAGCGCCTTGGGGTGACACGCCAGTCCATCATCAAGGTATGGATCGCCGAGCGACTCGAGCAACAACGAAAGAGCGCTGCGTGACTGCCATCAACGGCTCTCTTCCAGCCCTGAAGGTGGCAGTTGCTCAGGGAGTGATCGTCGGCTACGCCGCAATAAGGCGATACATGGGGGTTATGTCCCTATAGGAGCGGATGTAGTCATCCGAGTCACGCATCTCCGGGACGCCTTGCGTTGGTCACCTGATCAGCGCAACACACACCGTATGGTGCAGCGCCGAAAGGCCATAACCCCAAGTAGTGCCAAGAACCAGGCCTCGGCGGAAACGTCGTGCAAGCCGAAGCTAGCAATCTCATCCACCAGCTCTTCGGAGCGAGTTCCGTTGTTCCGTTGTTCCGTTGGTCGCGGTGGCGTGATGTCCGCGATGTGAGGCAAACCAAGCCAGACGGCAGGGCTAGAAGCCCCGTCCGCCATGGCGGGGAGGTTCACAGGGTGTACCCATCCCGGCGGCGGCAAGGCGACCCATAGCGTGCAGCATTGCGAGTCGCTGTTGATGCTCGACTACGTTCTTCCAGAGGCAGCCCGGCAGCCACTACTGGACCCTCCAAATTGCCGAAGACGGCGTCTTCCTTGCCGGCGCCCTCGTGCTGTTGGTCCTGGCTCTCGTCGCAGTCCGTAGGTGGAGGACGTAAACGGCGCAGGGTCACGCCAGCGTCACCCGCCTCCTCGGCTTGACCACTTTGCGGAGGACTGGCCTGGCTCCGGCCTGGGATCCACTCCTGATCCGTTCTGCGCTCGGTCAACGGTGTTCCCGTGGCCGGACGAGATATGTACGCCAGGGTGATCTGCGCTCTCCATCCGCAGAATTGCTTGGTGGTGTCGCCAGGAGCGTCTTCGGCCGAAGCGCGGCATTCCGGGGACCGATGTGGCTGTGGGCGGCCATGAGAAAGAGGGGGCGGGCAGTGTCGTGGTGGAGTTGGTAGTCCAGCACGTGGACCGGTCCAGACTATAGTTCTGACCATGACGATCGCTGCGACGCCCGTACCGCTCTCCGAGGCCAAGGCCCGACTGTCCGAGCTGACCAGACGGTACACCAACAGCACGAACGGATCGCCTTGACCCACAACGGGGAGGCCGAGGCTGTCTTGAGGTCGGTGGGCGACCTGGAGGGCATGGAGATGACCCTGGAAATCCTCGGCGACAGCGAGGCAGTCGGCCGCAGCTCCGAGAGCCTGGCAGCCCTGGGCCGTGGTAAGCCCGGCACTGACCTCGACAGCGTCCGCCAGGACCTCACCCGCCGGCGCTCCACCAGCGGGTGACCAGCCAAGCGGCACAGCGCTACGAGGTCCGGTTCCAGCCAGCTGCGCGGCGAGTAATCGCTCAGCGTCTCCCGGAGACTATCGCCGCCGCGGTCCTCGAGCTCTGCGAGGCGGCGCTCAACATCAACCGAGGAACCGTCATCGACTTCTCGAAAGTCGGCAGCGAGCGCACCGGGTCCGGCGGGCAGTCGTCGGCCTGTTCCACAGGGCGGTAGCGGAGGTGGCCGGGGGCGGATCCGGGTGGCTGGCATCGTCTGCGAGTGGTGCGACCGGGGGGTCGGATGCTGGCGGGCCAACGGACTCGTCTACCGTGACGCGGACGAGAATGGGGCCCGCCTCGCACTCGGACACGCTCACCATAGGATGGACACCATGACTGACCAGGACTCGACCGCGCTGGGGGCGGGGGACGATGACGAGGGGGCGACCCGTTCGAGGATCGTTGCGCTCTTGCGTGCCGCATGGGGTTCGATCGGCACCCTGCTCGGCGAGCTGGACGATGCCCAGTGGGCTGCGCCTGCGCTGCCGGGCTGGGACGTCCACGGCGTCGTGGCGCATATCGTCGGCGACGAGCTCCAGTTGGCTGGCGGCAATCCCCCGCCGCCGCTGCCCGACGACTCCGTCGGGGACCACGTCCACAACGACATCGCCCGCATGAACGAGGCGTGGATCGTGGCACTCCGTGCGGTCTCCCACAGCGAGCTGCGCGACGCGTTCGAGGAGATCACCGCCACGCGCCTGGCCCAGCTCGAGGCCATGGCGCCCGAAGCCTATGAGGAGCCATCGTGGACGCCGGTCGGACCTGGCACCTATGGGCGCTTCATGGAGGTCCGTGTCTTCGATTCGTGGATGCACGAAGAGGACATCCGCTGGGCAGTCGGCATCCCCGGCAACGAATCGGGACCGGTGGCAGAGCAGTCGCTCGCCGAGGTGGTGAGCAGCCTGGGCTACATCGTGGTCAAGCGGGCAGGCATGCCAGACGGGAGCACCATCCGGATCCGGCTCACAGGGCCGATCGAGCGGGACCTGCACGTCGTCGTCGAGGGACGGGCCCGCGTTGTCGACAACCTGCCCGGCGAACCGTCCGTGTCCATCACGCTCCCCTTCCCCCTGTTTATGCGGCTCATCGGCGGGCGCCTCGACCCAGCATCGGTAATCGACCAGGTCGAGCTCGGGGGCGATGAGGCTCTTGCCGGCCAGCTGGCCACCAACATGGCGTTCACGATATGAGCGCCTCTGCCAGGCCAGGCTGCCCCTTCCCCACTTCCGGACTGCTGCGGGACCAGAGCGCCACGTTCGGGGACGTAGGCGACGGCGAACCGATGGAAGAGGACGAGCGCCGCATCCGCCGCCAGAAGAACCGTACGTCGGTGGTCGACGCGTTACTCGACCCGTACCGGGATGGCAACCCCCGGCACAGCTCGATCGAGATCGCCGAGCGCTCCCGCCTTTCGTCGCGATCGCTCTTACACTACTTCGACGACGTCGACGACTTACTACTGGACGCCGTGCGGCGCCAGCAGCAACGGGCACTCCCCCTTCTCGCCATCGACGCTGGGACGGACGCCGCCCTCGCGGACCGGGTCGCAGCGCTGGGCGAACAACGCTTCCGGCTCTTCGACGCGGTCGCTCCGGCCGCGACGGTCTCACCGTTGCATGCGCCGTTCCAGGCGACCATCTCGACCAAGCTGGCCCAAGGACGCGCCTTCCTACGCGCCCAATTGATCGAGATGTTCGGCACCGAGCTCGCCGCCTTGGACCCTCTACGGTCCTTGTTCACGCTGGCAGCGCTCGACATCGTGACCTTTTTCGAATCCTTCCAGCTCCTGCGCTTCGACCAGGTGCTGGCCCCTCATCCGGCGAAGGCTGCAATGGTTGGGGCGATCGAGGCGTTGCTCGCCAAGGGCGAGGCCGGGCCGGTAGCCGCCAGGTTCGAGGCCGGGGAACCTGGAAAGGCCAAGGGCAACGAGGCCGGGACTGCCGAGACCAAGGCGACTGGAGAGGTGCCGTGAAGTCCACCCGGGCATCGGTCCGGCGGGAGCTGCGCATCGCGAGACCGGCGGCCGACATCTGGACGATCGTCGGTGATCCGGCCCGCATCCACGAGTGGTTCCCCGGCGTGACCGCCTGCGATGTCTCCGGCGACACCCGCGTCATCACCACCGGGAGCGGGATCCCCATGCCCGAGCAGCTCCTCACCATCGACCCCCTCCAGCACCGGTTCCAGTACCGGATCACCGCCCCGCTGTTCAAGGAGCACCTGGGGACCATCGACGTTATCGGCCTCGACGACGGCACATCGCTCGTCGTCTACAGCACCGACGCCGACCCGGCGACGATGGCACTCGTGATCGGCGGCGCCATGGGCCAGGCACTTTTCAGGCTGCGGGACCTCCTCGAGGGGACCGCACCCCACTGCAGCCCGCACACCCAGGCGCCTGATGGCCGGTAGCTGCAGGGCGCCTGAGCGTCATCAGAGCCCCAAAGAAGGACCGATGGGTCGCAAGATCCTATTCGTCACCACCGATCAGCAGCGCTACGACACGTTGGGGTGCAACGGTGGCACTATCGCCCGCACACCGGTCGTCGACGCCCTCGCCGCCGACGGCATCCGCTACGAGCGTGCGCACCCCCAGTCCGTCGTGTGCATGCCGTCACGGTCGACGATGCTCACCGGCCAGCACCCCTCGACGCACGGCGTGTGGATGAACGGCGTTCCACTGCCCGTCGATGCGCCGTCGGTCGCGGACGTGCTCCACCAAGCCGGTTACCGGACCGCGCTCATCGGTAAGGCGCACTTCCAGCCGTACCTCGACCCGTTCCTCCGCTTCGAGGAGAACGCCATGAGCCGCGACGGGATCCCAACAGGCCGCACGCACCGGGGCTTCGAGCACCTGGAGTCGGCCACCCACGGGCCGGCCGGTCCCGTCCATTACGCGCAGTGGTTGGCACGCGAGCACCCCGAGGCCATCGGGGGCTTCTACCAGGTGCTCGACGGCTCCCTGCAGGTCAACGGCGAAGGCGGCGGCGCCACCGGCGCCCCCCAGGTGAAGGTGAACCCGATCGACCGGAGCTGGTACCACACCGACTGGGTGGCAGACCGGACGATCCGCTGGCTGGACTCCCTCGCCGCCGACGACGACTGGTTCTGCTGGATGAGCTTCCCCGACCCCCACCACCCGTGGGACCCGCCCCAGTCGGAGGTGGGCCGTGTGGACTGGCATGACGTCCCACTTCCAGCCGGCTACCCGCAACGGGCTGACGACCGTGAGCGGATCATCGGAGACAAGCCTCGGCACTGGCGCCTCTGGTACGAAGGGGAACTCGTCACCAACTACGAGGCGCCAGCACGGTGGGTCCCCGCTTCGCTCACCCCGGATCAGCTCCGCGAGGTTCTGGCCCGCGACGCCGTCGAGTGCGAGCTCATCGACGAGGCGGTTGGGCGGGTGCTCGCCGCCATCGACCGGCGGGGATGGAGCGACGACGTCGACATCATCTTTACCACCGATCACGGTGAGCTGGGCGGCGACTTCGGCCTCCTCTTCAAGGGGCCGTACCATGTCGACGCCCTCATGCGCCTGCCACTCGTGTGGCGACCGGCGAGGTCGGCACTGTTGTCGCCGGAGGCGCCAGCGGCGCCAGTGGCGCCGCTGGCCGGGCCGTCGGTGGTCACCAAGCCGGTGGGCCTGGTCGACCTGGCCCCGACGTTCTGCGCCATCGCCGGGGTCGACGCCCCTCCGTGGATGCAGGGACAACCGCTCCCCGTCACCGACGCCGATGCCGATGCCCGGGGATTCGAACGGGTCCTCACCGAATGGGACAGCGCCATCTTCGGCATCGACGTCCACCTGCGGACGATGATGCGTGACCATCACCTCTGCACCGTCTACCGGCCGGGCACATGTCACGACGGCACCGAGGGCGAGCTCTACGACCTCGACGAGGACCCTCTGCAGCAGGTCAACTTGTGGGACGACCCAGCTCGCCAAGCTCTGCGCGACGACCTCGTCGCCGACCTCGAGGACCACCAGCCACCCGTGCGCTCGCCGCAGCTTCTCCTCGAAGCACCGGCATGAGCACCACGCCGGGCACAGCGGGGCCACGAGCCGTAGCGCCGGCATCCGGCTACTGGCCATCGCCATGGTCGTGTGAGGACGGGGGGCCGCCACGTCATCAGGTGAGCGCCCCCCGTTGAGGGGAGGTCGCCCGTCGCTTCGTCTGGGACCCGGGCTGCACGGTGAACGCGGTGCGCCTCGAGGTGACGTCGCGGATGGTCGTCGCCTCGACCATGGTCGTCACCCGCGATCCAGGAGAGGTGTCCCTGCTCGGCCATAGTGCTGGCGATGAGGCGATCTCGTTAATGGAACGGATCGACCCCCGCTCCCTCGAACCCCTGGCGCGCTCGGTGGAACTACGCGGCGGTCCCGCGTTGCCCGGCAGCATCGCCGCCCACGCCAACGGCTCGCTAATCGTCGTCTTCGGCAACCACGCCCACCGCTTGTCGCCCGACCTCGAGGTCGAGGCGTCGGTCGAGCTCCCGGTGGTCTCTCCGTACAACGGCTTCGTGGTTCTGCCAGACGACACCATCGTCATCAGGAACTTCGCTGCCAGCCGGCCCGGCCACACTGTGGCCGCCGCCGAGCGCGATCCGTGCGAGCTGCTGGCCCTGGACCCCGGGGCGCTGACGATCGTCGACCGCTGCACCCTGCCCGATGCGTCGATCGCCCGGCTCTCAGCGGACGGCACCACCGTCTTCGTAGTGGGCGATTCGAGCTTCTTCTCCATACCCATGGGTCGGGGGGTTCCGCCCGGCTGAGGGCTTCGTGCCACCTACCGCACCTTCGAGGGCCAGACCTGCGGGTGGGACGCGGTCATCATGGGCAGCACGGCGTGGTTCCTCGACGACGGCAAGGGTAGCGATGCTTGCGATGGGACGTTGCGCGGGCACGAGGTGTCGACGGTGCCCCTCCACCTCGTGCGCGTCGACCTCGGAGACAGGGCGATGTCACGATGGCCGAGGTCTCGGGCCTGCCCGGGGGACTGATCGCCAATCCACCGCTGATCGACGCTGACCGGGGCATCGCTGTCGCCTTCGACTCGGACAAGGGCATTCTGGCCGGATTCGACATCGGTAACGGCATGCCGGCCGGCGGTCCGATCGTGCCCATGTGGACCCGCGCCCAGGACCACGCTCCCCACATGATCCTGCTGCCCAGCAGCGGCGAGGTCGTCACCGGCGACTTCGACCGCGAGCGGGGAGCCTGACCACGCTCACCAAGTTCTCCCCAGACCTACTCACCGAAATCCGAAATTCCCCACCCCTGAACCCCTTGGTGAACTGAAGGTCCGCCACTCACAGTGGCCGGTCTCGAACGCGACCTCTACCTGTGCACGTTCGCCGGCGTGTCCAGGGTGGTAGCGGCTATCGGCTGAACCACCTGGACGGCGGGCTCGCCGCTCCACCCCGAAACCCGTTCGCGGTGCCGATGCTGACGATGCAGCGCCCGGGTCCCGGTGCGGTACGGGGTGCAGGACCGCAGGTGGGAGACCGGTCCAGATGCCTAGGGGGGACACTATGCGCTGCACGCGGTTGAGTGAAATGCGGCCCTGGCTTGCGAATCGAACCCACAATTAATGGGGTGCGCCACACGCTCGGTCGAACCTCAGTCTTGGTGCCCTTCATGGAAAGCAGTTTTGGTCACAGTGCAGTCATGAGCGCCACTCAATTGACAAGAAATACCCTCTGACCAGCGCCCCCGGCAGGACTCGAACCTGCGACGCACGGTTTAGGAAACCGACGCTCTATCCTCTGAGCTACGGGGGCTGAGCCGCTTGCAGCGTGACGACGACCTGCGACTTGCAAGCAAAGTGGCCACGCCTCCCTGTGGTCCCCTGCCCTCACGCTCTCGCCCGTCCAATGCTACCGTCACTGCTGAAGTATGTCATTGTCGGCCGTTGGTCAACTCTGAACGCCACCAGCACCTGTTCACCCGAGGGCATACAACCTCGGGTTCTTGCAGCGGTAGCGGCACTACCATTTCGGACCGCATTGGTACTGACCGAAGCCAGGTTCGCACCGGAGGGTGAGCATGCGGAATCCGAAAGAGTCTTGCTACCCAAGGCACCGCAAGGCACCAGCACCACCAGAGGTGTCTCCCTTGACCTGGGACTTCGCTATAGGAGCCGAGTGCCCGCACACGCAACCCACTCGGGTCCCAGCAGATCCTGGCCCACTGGTGAGAGTTGCCTCTTTCTCGATCAACCGTTCCGACCATCTGGGTGGTCTCCGGGAGTACCGGAGCCTACACTCCAACGAGATCCTCAGCATCGACAATCTCGTACGGGTATCCCTGCTCAGCGAGGAAGCGCTGGCGCCTGGCGGCAAACTCCTGCTCGTTGGTGTCGCGGCTCACCACTGTGAAGAAACGCGCTTGCCGACGGTCTGCCTTCGGCCGCAAGATCCGCCCGAGCCGCTGGGCCTCTTCCTGCCGGCTGCCGAAGGTGCCAGATACCTGAACTGCCACGGATGCGTCCGGGAGGTCGATCGAGAAGTTTGCCACGTTTGAGACGACGAGAACTCTCTCCTTGCCCGAGCGGAACGCATCGTAAAGGCGCTCGCGCTCTAGGACCGGCGTCTTGCCGGTGATGAGCGGCGCCTGGAGCATGTCCGCGATCCTCGACAGGTGCTCAAGATACATGCCGATGACGAGGGTTGGCTCACCATCATGCTTTCGCACCAGGAATTCGATTGCTCGGTCCTTTGCAGCCGACGTGGACGCCACGCTGTGACGCTTGGCCGCCTCGGTGAGCGCGTATGTCATCCTCTCGGCATCCGAAAGAGTAACGCGCACCTCGGTGCACAGAGCCGGCGCGATCCAACCTTGCTCCTCCATCAACTTCCAGGGAGCCTCGAACCGCTTGGGGCCGATCAAGCTGAAGACATCCCCTTCACGGCCATCCTCGCGCACCAGAGTCCCGGTAAGGCCGAGGCGTCTCCTGCTCTGTATCTCAGCGGTCATCCGGAAGACGGGGGCGGGGAGCAGGTGAACCTCATCATAGATGACAAGACCCCAGTCCTGAGCGTCGAACACCCCAAAGTGCCTGTACTCGCCTTTCGAACGCGTGCTTAGGATTTGATACGTCGCGACAGTGACTGGCCTTATCTCCTTTCGCTCGCCGGAGTACTCGCCTATCTGTTCCTCTGTGACGCTGGAGTGCGCGAAAATCTCTGAGCGCCACTGGCGTGCCGAAACCGTGTTCGTAACGAGAATGAGCGTGCTGGCAGAACACCGCGCCATCGCAGCGAGCCCCACCAGTGTCTTCCCGGCACCACATGGCAGGACCACCGTCCCGCTTCCCGATGCCATGAACACATCTACCGCTTCGCTCTGGTATGCACGCAGAGCAAAACCGCCCTCCTCGCGCAGGGAAATCGCGTGACGCGTGCCGTCCACATAGCCCGCCTGATCGTCCGCTGGCCAACCCAGCTTCAGCAAAGCTTGTTTGAGTCGACCCCGTTCGCCCAGCAGGACAACCACGCGTTCGGCATCAAGGCGAGGTCCGAACATCCCTGCTGTCAGCCTGGAACCAAGAACCTCCTCGAGCACTGCTCGATCACAAGACCGCAGCACGAGGGGGTGGCTCGGGTCCTTCTCGAGGACCAGGCGACCGTAACGACCCATCGTCTCTGTCAGATCGGCCAGCAGGGATGCTGGCACGGGAAAGCGGCTGAACGTGGTGAGCGCGTCCATCACACTCTTCGCGTCCATCCCGGCCGCTCGCGCGTTCCATAGCCCAAGCGGGGTGATCCGGTAGGTATGCACGTGCTCCGGCGCACGCTCTAACTCAGCAAAGGCTGCTATCGCGTTCCTGCACTCCGCTGCGCCTGGAAGGTCCACCTCGATCATCAGGGTCTTGTCCGATTGGACGACCAAGGGTCCATCACTCACCGGCTGCGCTGCCTTGGCGGGAGCCGACCACTTGATGACCCGCTTGCCGTACGCTTCCCACCACGTCTCCCCGCAGGGCCAGCAAGTAACTGCTCAGCCAATTCCCGCGCACTGCGCTGCGACAGCTTTACCGGCTGTTCGCCCAGATGGTAGCCCGACTGTACTGCCCAGGCTCTGAGGTTGACTCTTGCGCTGCGCTGCGCTGACGGCTGAGAACGAAACGGCTCCGGCAGCCCCTTGGAAGCACCCGATGCAGTTGCACTCTGAAGCGCAACCACACCACCAAGCGACCTTCGAATGGAGTCGATCTCCTTGGGCACTGGAGAATCACTCGGGGTTCCGGAGGTCTCCGCTGACACGGGAAGAAAGCCGGCTTCGCGGAGCACCGACACCACCTTGTCAGGACCAAGGGCGCTCACCGCCACCGTAGGGGCAAGCTGGCACAGGCCGAGCTTGCGCGTGCGCCGGTGAACACATGCATCCGCCAAGACCGCAGGGTCCTTGCTGATGACGAAAGATGCCGCAGAGCCAACTTCAATATGACCATGCCGACGAGCGACATCGCCAACAAGATAGCTCAAGGACTGCGGGACCCCCTTGCTCGAATGACGCTTCAGGAAATCCATGATCGTATCGGGATCACGACCCGAGGCGATCGCGCGATGCAACGAGGCCTCGGAAAAGCGAAAGATGCTTGCCGCCCCCTGCGATTCGCGATCAGCAAGAAGCCTCAGCTCGACAAGGACTGACCGCGAAAGACGGCCAATAACAACTGCTGTCAAATCGGCCTGAACAGTGAACTTCACCGTCTCTTCCGGCCAGCAAGCTGCAAGTGCCTGTTGCGCCCTGCTGTTGTCCCCGCCCAACAATGCCGCTCCCATGGAGGACAGGCGTCCCTGCGCTACGATGCCAAGCATCTCAGCCTCCTCGTATGTCCACTCAACCAACTCGAACGGCTCGATGCCATTCTTGTTGAGCCACCGCTGCGGTCGCTCCCAATAGAGATGCTCGGCAAGTGCCTTCAAGGTCGTCGACGGCGCAAGCCACTGAGTTCCCCTACCGCTACGCTCGTCATCCCCATCGATGCTCGGGCGGCCATCGAGCGACGCAAGGCTTGCCAGCACATCTCGGCGAAGCGCGCTCGCGTCGTTGGCAAACTGCGACCCGGTTACCGGAATCCTCTTCGCCGCATCATCCCCGTGAACCTCACGTGCAGGCATGCTCGGCCAGCGATCGGCCCTCAACCATGCGCCTGCCAACTCCCGCCAGCGCACCACAGGCTCCCTATTCAGCCAGCCGGCTGCGGCACTCGATGGCGCGATGAGGCGATCATAGACGGCGTGCCTGCCTTCCTTGCGCACCACAATTGAGGATTCGATCAATCCGGCGAGGTAAAGGAACTCGACCAGCCGGGTCGCATCCCGCACGCTCATCTCAAGAAGCGTCGCAGCCTTCTTGATCGCCGTCACTCCCAGCCCACCTGTCTTCAACTCGGCCACGGGCTCCTCTCCCCAGGCTTCCAGCAAGTCATCGACGCTATCGAGCAGTGAAGCAGCGCGGCTTCCCGCGGCGATCTCGACGCTCGATGCATCAACTTCCCCAACAGCAAGCTCAGGCTCGTCGACAGCGAGGTCATCGACCGCTTTGCCACAGAGAGCGACCCCAACCTCGCGAGGCTCGTAGGCCGCTCCATCCATTCCAGGCAGTAGCATTGCCCGCTCGAACAGCCAGTACCCACGCGACTGCGAATAATACCCCGGCCGACTATAGGGAGAGAAGTACAGGTGCGCGGAGCGAAGGCCGTGAGTGGAGCTGGAAAGTTCGATTGCGAGCTCTCTGTCATCAGCCGAGGCACCCTCCAGCAAGGCAGGAACAGCACCGGGTGTGGTGAGGATCGACTCTATGTCGTCGATCACCTCCGCCTTTCGCAAAGGGCGCCCGGTTACCTCCCGCGTGGACGCTCGCAGAGTTACACCACGGGCATGCGTCTCTGCCTGGAGAATCCGCAGCACATGCTTCGCGTACTCAGCTGTCTGTGCCTCAAGCAGCGCACGCACGGGAGGACCGAACCTCGTCGGCACTGCGGTGCGAAGTGCGCTCGAGGAGTAGATACGCCCCCCGTAACGCCAGATGAACGCGCACTGCTCCAAAGAGAGGAGCACCTTCTCAACATCGCAAAGCGCAGATCCGTCCGGCAGCGCAGCCGCCAGCTCGTCTTGCGTACAGTCTCGTGCGCAGCAGACGATCACTTGCAGCAGCCGGCTTTCCGCAAGCGTGCAGCCCGCGATCGCATCTCGCAACGACGCTAGGTCCTGGGCTCGCTCTGCAAGCTCACCCACGTCCCTCGGGGCATCCGGCCCCGCAATGTCGGGCCGGCGCAAGAGCAACGCTGCCAAGCGGGATGCGTCCCATCCGGCCAGCTCGTCCCCAAGACTGCGAACCTGGATATCGGCAGTCACTGCATCATGTCCAACTGCTGCACTGCCAGCACCAAGTGTCGATCCACTTTCTCCAATCCCGCTCCGCCTCCACCATGATTCGTTCTTTTTCACGCTGGAACAACGCGATAGGCTAACACCTCACGGGGACCTGCTCGTCTCAGATGTCGGCGCTATTCAGAGATGTCCGCGCTGGCAAGGATCAGCCGCTATCGGCCTCCGGGCGATCCTGTGCGAACTGAGTCCGGGACAATTCCGAGTACACTCCACCAGCCGCGATGAGTTCGTCATGCCTACCTCGCTCAACGATCGTGCCGTCGACAACCACGAGTATGAGATCAGCTCTGCGCACCGTCGAGAGCCTATGAGCGATCACGATTGACGTCCGTCCCGAAAGAGCGGTTGCAAGCGCCCGCTGCACTGCTGCCTCGGACTCCGAGTCAAGATGTGCCGTAGCCTCGTCGAGCACCACCACGTCCGGGGCCTTGAGTAGGAGCCTGGCTATCGCGACGCGTTGCTTCTCCCCACCGGACAGGCGGTATCCACGATCTCCCACCACCGTATCAAGCCCCGATGGAAGCGACTCGACAAGGGGGAGAATCTGGGCCTCCCCCAGAACGTCTAGCAATTCCGCGTCGCTTGCATCTGGTTTCGCATAGCGAAGGTTCGCGGCGATCGTGTCATGGAACAAGTGGGCGTCCTGGGTCACCACCCCGACAACACTGCGGACTGATTCCAAGGTGACAGCCCTCAGATCCAGCCCGTTGAGCTTCACAGAACCGGAGGTCGCGTCGTAAAGGCGTGGGACGAGGTGGCTGATCGTGGTCTTTCCCGCCCCCGACGGCCCGACAAGCGCGACTAGCTGTCCCGGGAGTGCCGAAAAGGTAATGTCGTGAAGCACCTCAGGATGCTCGGTCTGTTCCAACACCGCCACTGACTCGAGTGAGGCGAGCGAAACCTCGCTCGCGCTGGGATAGGTGAAGTTAACGTGCTCGAAGTCGACCCTTGCGGGACCTCGTTGGAGATCAACCGCTCCTGGACGATCCCTGATCATAGGCTCAAGGTCCAGCACCTCGAAGACGCGATCAAAAGACACAAGCGCGGTCATTACGTCCACGTTCACGTTGGACAGTGCGGTGAGTGGACCGTACAGGCGGTTCAGGTACGCAGTCAGCGCCACGACCGTCCCCACGTCCAGAACGCCCCGGGCTGCAAGCACGCCCCCCCACCCGTAGACGAGCGCGGTTGCAAGAGACGCTGTCAGCGTCAGCGAGACAAAGAAGACGCGGGCGTACATCGCTTGTGTCACCCCGATGTCGCGCACCCTGCCCGCCTTCTCCTCGAACTTCCTGCTCTCCTGATCCAGCCGGCCGAAAAGCTTGACGAGCAACGCGCCTGCGACGTTGAACCGTTCCGTCATCATCGTGCCCATCTCTGCGTTTAGCCCGTACCCTTCGCGCACTATCGCTCCAAGCCGCCTACCAACACGGCGAGCGGGTAGCACAAACACGGGCAATATTGCCAGGGCTACCAAGGTAATCTGCCACGAGAGGACCAGCATCGCCCCAAGAACGAGGACGACGCTCACCAGGTTCCCGACCACCGAGGAGAGCGTGTCCGAGAACGCGGCCTGCGCTCCGAGGACGTCACTGTCAAGACGGGTTACAAGAGCACCGGTTTGCGTGCGCGTAAAAAATGCAACTGGCATACGCTGGATGTGAGCAAAGATCTTCGAGCGCAGATCAAAGATCAACCCCTCTCCGATCCGCGCAGAGAAGTACCGCTGCACAAGCGACACCCCAGCACCCACCACCGCAAGACCCGCGACCACAGACGCAAGCACAACCACGATGCTCCCGTCATGGCGCATGATCCCCCGGTCGATGATAGCCCTGAAGATCAAGGGGTTCGCAGCCCCGATCGCGGCATCAATTACAACCAGGACCAGGTATACGGCCAGAACCCGGCCATGGGGCGCGGCGAAGCGCAACACCCGCCGAACAGTGCCCCTTGGAAGCTTCTGCTGGGTAACGGAGGTATCGCGGCGAAACGACCGCATGCTCATCCCCATCATCCGGCCTCCGCCAATGCTCGGATCCACCGTCAGCCCACCCGAGGCCCAGGCGGAGGCAACGTGCACCTGCAACGCGTCGCGAGCGCGCCCATTTACGGCATCAGGCGGTTCGGCCCACGGTAAAGATAGGTCACCTCACGGACATTGGCCCTCGCAAGCAGGATCATAAGAATACGCGTGAGCCCAAGCCCGAAGCCACCATGCGGCGGGCAACCGAACCTGAAGAAATCGAGGTAATAAGAGATCTCGTCCTCGCTCATCCCCTTTTCGAGTGCCTGAGCCCGCAAGACCGCATGACGGTGCTCGCGCTGAGCACCTGTGGTGATCTCGAGTCCCTTCCACAGCAGATCGTAGCTCTTCGTCAGCCCCGGGTTGTCATCATGGCGCATGTGGTAAAAGGGCCGCAGGGCCGCAGGGTAGTCGGTTACGAAAACAAACTCGTGACCGTGCTCGCGTGCGATATGGGCGCAAAGACGCCGCTCCGCCTCGGGGTCTAGGTCGCCATCTGCACGCGGCACCCGGTAGCCGCTGGCCTCGACAATCTCGTGCGCCTGCTCATGCGTCACGCGTGGGAATGGAAGCACCGGCACCTGAATATTCACGCCGAAAAGCTCCTCGATAAGCGCACCATAGCGATCCTTCACTGCAGTGAGCGCTGCATGAAGCATCCTCTCCTCGTGTGCCATGACATTCTCGTGGCTGTCGATCCAGGAAATCTCCACGTCAACACTTGTGAACTCCGTATCATGGCGCGAGGTAAAGGACGGGTTGGCCCGGAACACCGGACCGATCTCGAAGACCTTGCCAAATCCTGCAGCCATAGCCATCTGCTTGTAGAACTGCGGCGACTGGGCGAGATAGGCGTAGCCATCGAAGTACTCGAGGCGGAAGAGCTCACTTCCAGTCTCACTAGCGGATGCCATCAGCTTCGGCGAGTGAATCTCCACGAACCCATCCTCGGCCCAGAGCTCTCTGAACGCATGTTCAATCACCGTCTGGGTCCGAAAGATCAGAAGGTTCTCGGGCTTGCGCAGATCCAGGAATCGCCAGTCAAGGCGCTTGTCAAGACTCGTCTCCTCCGTAATCGGCCACTGCGCCTCAGAAAGTGACTCGACCACCAGGCTCGACGCCTGGATCTCCAGCCCGCCAAGCTTCACGACCTCGTTGTCGACGAGCGCGCCACGAACCGTGATCGCGCTCCCCACGCTCAGGTCGTTGAGCGCTTGCGCAAACGGCTCAGCAGGGTCCGGGTTAGCGACAACCTGGACAGCGCCGGTCTCGTCCCTAACAACCACAAATACGACCGACCTGTGCCTGCGTATCGTATCGACGAAGCCGCAGACCGTGACCTCAGAGCGAGCGTGCCCCCCGAGCGCGCCAATTTCGATACGAGAGCTTCGTGAGATGGGAGCGTCCGGCATAGCAGGCGAGTCTACAGCACCGCGCCGCAGTGCCCCCGGGTCAGCGCCGCACAAACAGCCAGAGCGTCCTGCAGTGAATCACCCGCAGTGATGGCTGGGAGCGTCTCTGGCCCACGAAAGAAAGCTGCGCTAGGTGTCGAGAAGCACTACTGTATGCCATGGTCGACCGCGTAGCGGATCAACTCGTTCTTGCGGCTGAGATGGAGTTTCCCGAGGATATTGCGCACATGGTTCTCAACTGTCTTCGTGGATATAAACAACTCGGACGCTATCTCTTTGTACGTGTGCCCGCGGGCAACCAGCTGAAGCACCTCCCGCTCCCGCTCCGAGATCACCTGCACACCGCTCGAAGCCTTCGCCAGTTTGCGGAACTCACCGAGCACCAGTGCAGCGAGCGCCGGCGAAAAGACCGGCTCACCCCGGGCAGCACGCAGCAGGGCCGATCGAAGCTCTGCTGGAGGAGTCGACTTCACCAGGTAACCGATTGCCCCCGCTGCAACTGCATCGAGAAGATCACGCTCGTCTTCTGACACAGTGAGCATGACCACCTTCGTCAACCCTGCGCAGGCGCGCACTACAGCGAGTCCCCCGCCGCTAGGCATATTGAGATCACAGACAACAAGATCGGGCTTCGATGAGGCGATAACACTGATCGCCTCAGACGCGGTCGAAGCCTCGCCTACGACAGAGAAACCCTCTCCAAGATCGCTGCGCACGCCAGAGCGCCATATCGGGTGATCATCCGCTAGCACTACCCGAATTAGATCCAAATCCTCACCTCAGCACCTTCTCCCGGCGTCGCAGATACTTCAACCCGTCCTCCGACTTCTGTGATCCGTGCTCGGATCGACCTCGTAATGCCCATTCCCTCGATGGTTGTGTGCGGGTCGAAACCAGCGCCATTGTCTTTGACGGAACAGAACACGGGTGCTCGCCTGTGCCAGCGGCGCCCGCCTCCGCTTGCGGGATCGTCACCGTCTTCCAGGTAGACGGTGACGCGGGTTGCACCTCCGTGCTTCCCTGCGTTGTTGAGCGCTTCCCCAACCGCCCCCGCCAGCGCCTGCGACAACCTCGGAGCAAGCGACGGCACGCCGTCCGCTGCAATCACCTCCACCCGACCGCCATATGATTGCTCGAAACGGCCCGAAGCCGACCGTAGGAGTGCCGCAAGATCACCTGCGTCCTCTCCCCTCCGCACCCGCCTGCCTCCTCGGCTCGAGTTTACCGTCGCATCGCTCGCAAGGAGAGCCCGCAGGCTGCGCTCCTGCTCGCGAGCCATTCGTGACAGCTCTGGATTCATTGACTGGCGCTCTACCGCCGCGAGCGTTTGCAGAACGCCATCGTGGAGTGCGCGCGCCATCTCCTCGCGTGCCCGTGCTGCTGCAACAGCAAACTCGGCGCGGCGCAGGAGGCTTACCAAGTATCCCACGGAGCAGCCGGCCATCGCATACAGAACGATTGGGGTCAGTGTCCCCACGAGATCTCCTGGGCCAACAAGACGAGAGACTGCAATTCCATTCAGCATCGCTCCCCCAAAGCGAGCCACCCCAACAACACTTCCGGCAGCAACGCCATAAACGGCCCCTCCTGCTGCCCCCGCTGTGAGCACACCCGCGAGCGGCCAAGCAACTCCTAGCGCCTGGGAGGTCGCGAACGCAGCTCCATGACCAAAGGCAAGGCCGCCACAGACGAACAGCGCACACCCGCAGGAAAGCTCGATCGCCACCAGCACCGGGTGGTAAAGCGCATCGGGAGACGCGCGAAGCGTCCCTGTAAGCCAGATCGTCACCGCGACAGCTGCGATAACAAGACCGTAGGCGAGCCATGGACGCACGAGAGCGTGGCGGTCAAAAAACAAGGCCGTCGTCATCCAGGCCAGCGCCAACCACCTGAACACGGAAATTCCGGCCAGAACACTGCGATCCACCGCACACCACCCTAAACCGAAGCCCAGCAAGTCGCCAGGATGTTACCGAAACGGGCCGCAATGCCCGACCCTTTGGGGCCGGGATGGATTGGCACGCGGGACGTGAGGCTCGAGTGATTATTTCGCAGCATCCCAGATCATCGAACATCAGTACCCTATCTTGGAATCAATGGCCCCACCCGCCCGTAAGCCAGTAAGTAAGGACGTCCCACTTTCATCGGAAGAAACAGCGGGGACGCGCTCGAAGCAAGTGCCACGCATAACCAACCCCCGAGTAGTTCACCCTCATCAAGTACTTCGGTGGAAGTTGCCGGTTCACGAAGAGCTTAGGCCGAGAACGAGCGAGGGGGCCCTGGACGAATGGCTAGGGCTGTGTCAGTTTCGATACTGCTGTTCCGGGTGAAAGGCGGCCGGCTGTTCATGATGACGTCCTTGGTGGCGGTTTCCCGGTGCGCCGTAGCCGGTCAAGCTCGATGGCGGCACCGATCAGTCCCGCGGCAACCGCCGTTCGCCGTCTCGCGACCTCCCCGTGCATAACAAATTGGAAGACACCACGAGAATCTTGCCCGATCAGAGGCCGTGGGGTAAATCACATACGAAAGAATGTCAGGCAGAAGGCCGGACTTGACCGGGCGATCCTGAACAGGGGATGGTACGCAACCGAGCACCGGACAGTGTGAAGCAGGTTCGTCACGGGCACTCACATGGCCTGGTGCCTGCGCCGGGCACGTCTATGACTTGCATCGTACCCGAGTGCGGTCATGTCAACAAGGACGGCCGCGTGAGCCAGTCTATGTTCATGTGCAGCCAGTGGGTACCAAGCCCATGCTGATCTGTGCGCAGCTGAGAAAATCCTTGAGCGGGGGAAAAGATTCGTTCTTGCCGGTGGAACGCCAGTGACAGCCCACCAGGGTACGAACCTGGGACCGACTTTGGTCGGTGCAGAGCCAGAGCATTCCCGTAAAAGCGGGAATAAAGCTACGGACACTAGCGCCGTCGAGGGGGCCGCACGATGCAACTCATGCCTGGACCTCGCTTATGCGGTCTGGACGCTCGGCCCTTCAGTGCGGGGTAGTTCACTCTGTGGCTTACCGTTGCCTGCGCACGTCGCATTTGGGGCCCTGGTAGCGCTATGCGAAGCTCTCCGCTATGGCACGCCCGGCACCTGTCCGACCTGCCGAGGTGAGCAACCCGCAGACCCGACCCGCACAGCGACCGATAGCCGGACATGATGAGCCGCGATCAAGGGAAACACGTCGGAATCCCACGGCTTCAGCCGTAGTGTGCCTCAGGTTCGGAGTCGCAAGCCTTCAGTATCCGAGACTCATTCCTTCGTCGTCCTCGGCAACGATCTGCCGTGCCGAAGTCGCCAGAGCATCGCGAAGTGTCGGCAGATCCTCAGCGATAGTTCGCTCGACTTGGCTCCACTCGGTATCCCAGTACCGGTGTGCGGCTTGGATGCGGAAGCCGATGATCCGCTCCAGGGGATCGAAGGATGGGCATCTTTGAGCCGCTCGCTCAGATGGCTCGAAGCCTCGCCGATGATTTCCAACTGATGGAGTACATCCGACCGGTACAAGTCGTCATGGTCGCGCGCCGCAGTCCACCGCTCGATGCTGTCGATGGCTGCAAGAATGTGGGCAACGCGGTCGTCGTCTGTGCGCGTCACAGGGGCCTGGCTTCTGCCAGGATCCTACTTCTCGAGCTTGCCGGCACTTCGACGGGGCTCACCAGGTCGACTTTCCGTTTGAGGAGATCCGCAAGATCCAGCTCAAGCTCGACCCGTTCGAACAGTCCGACCCCTGCCGGCATCTCGGCAAGAAGGTCCACATCAGAACTCTCATCGTCTTCGCCGCGACCGATGGATCCGAACACCCTGACGTTTGTCGCCCCGAACGCCTTGAGCACGCCGAGCACCTCGCTACGCCGGGTCGCCAAAACTTCAGAGGGGCGCACCCTCTGGCTGTTGACTACCCCCCCGGCTAGAGCCGGGGTCCTGTGCTCGCAATTCACTCACCTCGACTGGCTCCACACCACGAGAATACTACTGTGCGGTCCCACGGAGCGGGGTCAGCTAGCGCCAGACGTGTCGCCACCGTCGAACATCGCATCGGCATGTGGCTGTGCCGATGCTGGGGTAAATCGGGTCCGGGAGGGAAAAGGGGTCTTCTGCTCCATCCGTGGGTCCGCTGAGCAGGCAGACCGGCGCGAAACGCTTGGTTCGTCAGGTTCCTCAGCTCTGGCGCCCAGTGTGAGAAGGGTCGTCAAGGAGCGGCGAAGCCGAGGGTGGACACATGTGGCCGCCCGACACTTGAGGACCTCGTGGCGATGACCCCGCCAGTCACAATGTCCCAGGCCAGCCGCCCTGCAACTGGCCTGAATGCCTTCTTCCTTCGAGCCCACGTGCGCTTTCACCCGCCCACAGACGTGTAAGAAGAGCCAGAAAAGGCCTTCGCCGGAGTGCTCGCTGCGGGGGCCTGGGCCTGCTCGCCTAGCTGACCCCTACACATGTGAGTCCTCGTCGCCGTCCTCATCGTCCTCGACCGTCGCCTCGGTAGTGCCGACATACGCCTCGATGATCCGTTCGACGCGCTCCCGATCCCGTGCCTGTGCCGGCCTGGTGGGGTGAATCGGGCCGAGTGCCTGCTCGTCGGCGACCTCCCAGCGCTCTCGATAAGACTGGACTGCGTCGGCCACACCGACCCAGCGGGACTCAGCACCGGAGACGATTGGAGGCTCACGAGGGACCGAGGAACCCGATCAGATTTGTGGGCTGGATGACGATGGGGCCTCCTGGCCGAGTTGGCGTGCGTGGCAGCGGAGTTGGCCGGTCACCTCCGTGCGCGCATGGGACGACGCTTCTGGTCCCTTTCGTACTTCATCGCTTCGGTCGGCGGCGCTCCGATCAGCATGCTACGCGCCTACATCGAGGGCCAGCGGCGCCCAGACTGGTTTGAGTCTGGCCTTCGACCCGAGCGCCTATCCATCCCGGCCCTTTCAGGGCCGAGCAGTTCACCGCCAGTACGGTACGCGCTCGGGGGATGGTTGAAGTGCTCCTCCCTGAACGGCACTCCACGACAACCCACGCCGAAAGCTCACGCCCACCGCGGCCCCTGGGGACAGCCCTAGCTCCAAATAGGGACAAATCCGGATAGTCACTGACAGCACTCTCCTTCACACTGAGTTCATGGACATCACCATCTCAACGATCCGTAGAGGCAAGAAAGCGGCTCGCCAGCTGACGGGCACTGCCAGCTTGGACGGTGCCGCTAGTCCAGGCACTGTCAGCTTGGACATCAAGGCCTTGGCCGACGCCACGCCGCCCGAGAGAGAACGCGTCATCGACTTCGTCCGCGTGGCAGCGATCTCCGTCGTCGTGCTCTGGCACTGGGTGTTCTCGATCACGCAATGGAACCGCTCCGGCCAGCTCATCATGCCCAACCTGATCAGCCACGTGCCCGCACTCTGGCTCGCTACATGGCTCCTTCAGATCATGCCACTGTTCTTCGTCGTGGGCGGATACTCGAACCTCGCGAGCTGGCAGGGAGTACAGCGACGCGGGCAGGGAACCTACAGCTTCTGGAAGCGCCGCCTTCGACGGCTGCTACGACCTGCTGTAGCTCTCGCAGCGGTCTGGGGACTGGTCGATGTGTTAGCGATCACTGCCGGCGGGCAGTCTGCCAATGTCCTCCATTGGGGCATGGTCACATTCGTCCCGCTCTGGTTTCTCGGCACGTATGCCGGAGTGATACTGCTCGTTCCGGTAACCGCCCGCCTGCATGAGCGCTTCGGCCTCGCCGTACCCGCAGTACTCGCCAGTGCGATGCTGATCGCCGGCCGCGGCTACGTCACCACCCTTCTCGTCTGGATCTTCGCCCACCAACTTGGCTACTTCTGGCGGGATGGGCGCACATCCCGCAAGGGACGCTCGACCGAGCTGAAGGCAGCGCTGGCACTCTCTGGGTTTGGCATCGCTTCGCTTGCCCTCCTGACCACTATCGGCGGCTACCCGCAGTCCATGGTGGCGACGGCTGGGGAGCATTTCTCGAACATGTTCCCGACAACCATATGCATCGCAGCGCTCTCCGTGCTCCAGTTCGGGCTGATACTGCTATTCCGCCCTGCCCTCGACCGCTGGCTCCAACGCAGACACATCTGGCGTCTCGTCGTCGCAGCAAACGCAATTGCCATGACGATCTTCTGCTGGCACATGACCGCGCTGATCATCGTGATCATCTCATTCGGCGCTTTGGGCGGCCACCTCTTGAGCGAGCCGACATCCGCCTGGTGGATCTGGCGACCATTCTGGCTAATCGCTCCAGGTGTCGTTCTAGTCGGGCTCGTGGCAATTTTCTCCCGCATCGAACGAAGCTAGCCGCTCGAAGCCGCCTTTCGACAACGACTCATGTTCCTCGCAGGCCTTTGCGCTAAGCGGACCTCACCACACGCTGGGTATGTGCGCATTGTCTCTGGAAGGTAAGATGTTCGCAAGTGGACGGGGGCGTAGCTCAGTTGGTAGAGCGCTTGACTGGCAGTCAAGAGGTTCGTGGGTTCGAGTCCCATCGCCTCCACTCAAAAAGAGCAGGTCATAGGCTAGGGACTGGTCCGGGATGAGCACTGCGAGACTCTCCGTGCAACACACGTGCAATATCAATCCTGGGAAGGTTGGCTGAAACCCTCCCGACCGGAACGCATAGCGTCTCCCAGTCGAACGGTGAGGTCGGACTCGAGTCCAGGAAAGAGGTGACCGTAGGTTCCGAGGGTTACCGTGATCGATGAATGTCCGAGACGTTCCATGAGAGCGCGTGGATGACCACCAGCAGCAATGACAAGGGCTGCATAGGTGTGCCGCTAATGCGGAATTCCGCATTAGCGTGACAGACCCGCCATATGGCATTCACCGTTGGGCTTTTCAGGTGGGCACAGCTCCGTGGATCGCACACCACATGGGGCAGCCACACCTGAAACGCCTCGTCAGCAAGCCCCAGCCCAGCGCCCTCCGCGAACCCCCTCGCCCCCGCCGCAGCGCACCGCCGGTCCGCGATCCGCTGGCCGGATCGCACGGAGCGGGCGGGACGCGGGCGTGCGTGGCACACGAGATGCGTAATGGACCTGTTGTATGCGATACCCGTTTGAGCTTTTCAGGTGGGCACAGCTCCGTGGATCGCACACCACAGGGGAGTACCCCCCCCGACACGCCTCGTGGACGACCACGAGCCCAGCACTCGCCGCATCCCCCTCCCCCCGCGCACCGCAGCGCACCGCGCCGGTCCGGCAGCCGGATCGACGGCCGGATCGAGCGGGACGACGGCGAGCGGTCCAGCAGCCGCGACGGGGCTGGTAGCGTTGAGCCCCATTCTTCCGACGCACCTCGTAGCGGTCGATCGCTAATGTTGGTCGGTGCGTCAGGTACCCATTGCCCTGATGTGGCGGATGCGCGTACACTGTGATTATGTCCGTGCCCAGTGAGACCCGCCATGAGCGCCTTCATCTCCGGCTGTCACCCTCTGATGACGGTCTTATCCGGGCTGCCGCCCAGACGGAGAACCTGTCGCTCACCGAATTCGTCATTCGCGCCGCGCGAGCCTCGGCCACGCAGGCCCTCGCCGAACGCGACCATGTCGTGCTCGACCCCGCCACCTGGGACCAGCTTGATGCCCGGGTCGGCCGAAGGGGTAGGCACAATCCGAGGGTGGCCAAGCTCTTCTCCCGACCGGTCTCACTCGGGGATTGATCGTCAAGGATCCGATCGAGCCCATCGGCGAGCACCACCTGCTCGACGGGTTCGACTGTGGAGAGGACTCCCTCAATCAGTGGCTGCGCAACCGGGCACGGCCAAACCAGGTGGCTGGCTTCTCGCGCACCTACGTCATCGCACGGGAGGAACAGGTCGTCGCGTACCACGCCGTGTCTAGCTTTGCCATCTGGAGAGCCGACGCCACCGGCCGTGCGAAACGACAGTCGCCGCAGCAGATCCCCGCTGTGCTCCTCGGTCGACTCGCCGTCGACAGAGGTGTTCAGGGACGTGGGCTGGGAGCTTTATTGGTGCGCCACGCCATGGACCTGACCATCGCCGCTGGCGATGCGGTTGGGATAAGGCTTCTGATTGTGAACGCACTTGACGAGCGGGTCGCGGCCTTCTACCGCCAGTTCGGGTTCGAGCCGTCACCGACTAACCCACTCGACCTGATGATCACGGTCAACGACCTCAAGGCATCCTGTCCTGCGGATAGGTGAGGACGATGGTGCGCGTGGTGAGGTGGGTGGGCTGGCCATTGCGACGGTTGGACGTGCGAGAACTCGCACACTACCGCCAGTCGCATCGTGGCTCGTCAGCCGAGCCCGTCGGTCTCCAACGCCCGTCCCCCCAGCCGCCGCAGCGCACCGCCGGTCCGCGATCCGCTGGCCGGATCGCACGGGGCGACGGGACGTGGGCCTCCCTGCCACACGAGATACGTGACGGACCCGCTCTCAGTCCGTGCGCTCAGACCTAGATCGGCGAGTAAGCCGCCGAGATCCGCTGACCAAGAGTGCACATCGGGATTCTCCGGCCTCTGGCACCTTGTGACTTCCGTGTTCGTGTTCTGGGGCGCGTTCGACCAAGCTGAG
>JAJZXF010000135.1 GCA_021802485.1 Actinomycetes bacterium
TGCCAGGATCACTTCCGATTCCATGTACCGTCAAGGATGTGCCCCGAGCGTCGAGCGCAAGAGACTGGGTTGGAGGGCTCGCCGCGAGCGATTGCTTGCCAACACTGAGGATTCCGGTAAATCCGGACACCCATTGCGGAGTTTCCGCCCACTTCGGCGCTCCGTCGATCCTCGCGCCGAACTACGCAGCACAGGGCCGTTCAGGCCATAAGATGGCCTCGATACCCACACCCAGAAGCAGATTGCTGCATTAGCTCGTCCTTCTCGCGCCCTTTCAACATGAAGCCGACGTCCGCACCCGCGCTCGGCGAATCCTCTGCAATTCTTACTTGTTCGGCTGCGGCGTCATTCTCAAGTAGGGCTTCAGGACAGTAAAGCCCTTGGGAAAAGCAGTCTTCGCGTCTTCGTCCGATATCGCAGGCGCTATGATCACATCCCCTCCATCATTCCAGTTCACGGGGGTTGAAACCGAGTACTTCGCTGTAAGCTGCAGCGAGTCAAGGGCTCGAATGATCTCATCGAAGTTCCGACCCGTGCTCGCTGGGTACGTAATCGTGAGCTTGATCTTCTTGTCCGGTCCGATAATGAAGACCGATCTCACCGTCAGTGTCTCCAGGGCATTCGGATGGATCATGTCGTAAAGATCCGCCACAGCGTGACTCGGATCACCGATCAACGGGTAGTTCAGCGTCTGGCCCTGGGTCTCCTTGATGTCCTCTGACCACTCGCGATGTGACTCCACGGAATCCACGCTAAGACCGATCACCTTGGTATTCCGACGGTCGAACTCGCCCTTCAGGCGCGCCACCTCGCCAAGCTCAGTTGTGCACACCGGCGTGAAGTCCTTCGGGTGCGAGAACAGAATCCCCCAAGAGTCGCCAAGCCACTCGTGAAAGCGAATCCTACCCTCTGTGGTATCAGCCTCGAAGTCTGGAGCTATGTCTCCAAGTTGCAGTGCCATGCAGTATTCTCCCTTTGTCCTAGTTGTTTATGCGACTTTCATCATCTAGAGCAGCTTCTTTCCTGAGAAGCACCTCTGCGTGGGCAGCGCCACGATGCGGGACTCCTTCCCAAGAATCCACACTTTACCCTTTACGAAACGGATTGTCGAGTCCAGTGGTCCTATTTTCCATTACAACACAATCCAGACCAACCAAGAGACATCCGGCTCCTTCGCGCTGGGATAAGAAAAAGCTAAACCTCTTCCCGAAACGTTCCGATCTTTGGAAAGACATGCTGCTGCGCCGTCGCTGCCCCACGAAGCGTGCTGCAGCAGGAGGGTAACGTCCACTTCCCCCCTGGACGACCCACGATGGTTGGGCGGCCTTCTGGAAGGCAGGCCGTCCAACCATCCACAACTAGAGATTTACGGGGGCAATACCACGCTCTGCGATCAGCTCGCTCTCTACAGCCTAGACCGCACGGGAGCACATGGCCTTGTCCGAGGCCGACCTCGTAGCAGCTGCGAAACCACGGCCATTCGCTTCATTACTGGAGCCACCTCTTACGGAGACGTCCTCCAACTCGAATAACTCGTCACACACACTTGCGCTCAGCACCGGAGTCTACCCACGATCCGCATTACCAACCCTCACGGCCCCTCGCCCGGAGCTAGCGGCCAGAATGGCGCATTTGCGGGAGACACTCTGTTCTATAGTAAAGTGGTTGTTGAACATGACGATTCTTGCGCACACGTTCCCCGCTCGGTCACAGGCGCTAATTCACAGGTCCCACGCCCTGTGGGGATGAGGTACCCAGCTCGCAGTCGCAATCGCGCTATTTGTCATTTCTTACTGTACATTAGTTATACACGTAATGGGCCCTCGACTTCTCTAAGCAGAGTGATTCGAACGCAAGCGGGCTCCGGAGTAAAGTCAGAGAGGTGATCAGATGAAACTCGTCCTCAACCGCCGGACCGACTATGCGATCCGCGCCCTCGTCTTTCTTGCCGAGCAGGATGGCGGCAGAGCAAAGGCGGCAGCGATCGCAGAGGCAATGGACGTACCGAAGGGCTTCCTTCACCAGGTGCTCCAGTCCCTCATTCGCGCGCGAATTGTGAGCTCCCAGCCCAGCAGGCGCGGTGGGTACGCCCTCGTTCGAGCCCCAGAGGAGATCAGCATCCTTTCGGTCGCAGAGGCCATGGAAGGACCGATTGACCCAGACGAGTGCACGCTAAGGGGTGGGCCCTGTCACTGGGACGAGGTGTGTGCACTTCACTGGGTCTGGTCTGCTGCCCGCGAAGCTGTCGGAGACCAGCTGCGGATGGCGACCATCGCACAGGTTGCAGCAGATGACAAGGCGCTTGCTGCAGGAACCAAGCCAGTCCCCGCCGACTCGCATCGCAATCGCGAACACTCACACGCCGCGAAGTGATGTGCTAAAGCCCCAGAGCGCCACCTTGCAGCCTGATCCCCCGACGATCTCCACAGCTCGGGCTCTGATCCGGGTTGCAAGGCCGAAGCAGTGGGTTAAGAACGTCCTTGTCTTCGCTGCACCAGGGGCAGCTGGAGTCCTTGCCGAGCCGCACTACCTCTTCGAGGCACTCACGGTTTTCGCGATATTCTGCGTCACGGCCAGCGGCACCTATATGCTAAACGACAGCCTCGACGCAGCTCAGGACAGGCTCCATCCGGAAAAGCGTCTAAGGCCAGTCGCAGCGGGGCACTTGTCGCCGATCCTCGCCACCATCCTCGGGAGCCTCCTGATGGGTGCCGGGATAGCAGCAGCAGCGCTCGTCGCCAGCTGGCAGCTCAGCGTTGTGATGGCGATATACGTCACAATCACGATTACGTACACGTTATGGCTAAAACACGAGCCGGTCGTGGACCTCGCTGCGGTAGCTGCCGGCTTCGTGCTTCGCACGATTGCGGGTGGCGTCGCGACTCACGAGCACCTGTCTCACTGGTTTCTTATCGTCGCGTCGTTCGGTTCGCTCTTCATGGTCACAGGAAAGCGTCACGCGGAGTCACTTGACCTTGGAGCGGAACTGGCCGCGAGCCACCGGCCTATACTTGGCCAGTACTCAAACGCCTTCCTGCGTTCCGTACGCACGGTCGCAGCTGCCGTCGCAATAACCGCCTACTCTTTGTGGGCGCACCAAAAGGCACTCGGCGCCGGCCCCCTAGGGGTTTGGTTCCAGCTTTCCATCGTACCGTTCGTGATCGCTATTCTTTACTATGCGTTGCTTCTTGACTCAGGCAAGGGGAATAGCCCTGAGGAAATTGTCATCCATGACCGCAGGCTCCAGATCTTTGGCCTGGTCTGGCTAGCGCTGTTCGCTGCTGGCATCTACGCCTGACCTCGTGACCTCTCGAGCCAACAAGCCTGCACCCAGCGCCGGGGCAAACCACGCGGAGACCACCGCCACTACGGGTGCTCTCATCACGTCCGATTTACCCAGCCACACAAGGACCGTCATGGGCTGGGGGCGCACCATCGCTGTCAGTGCAGCAGCAATCGAGCCAACAAGCCCGTCGCAGGTCGAACCCCTCCTCGCATCCACAGGCAGAAATGAGGTCCAGCCCGCATCGAGGGGGATAATACCCCGTGGCCTTGGCCGAAGCTACGGAGACGCCGCCCAGCGCGCTGGTGGTCTCGTGGTCGAGATGACCTCGCTCGACAGGTTACGGGCATGGGATCCCGCGAGCGGCGACGTCACCGTTGACGCTGGGACAAGCCTCGACGCGCTGATGCGATCATTCCTGCCCCGCGGATGGTTCGTCCCGGTCACTCCGGGCACTCGCTACGTCACCGTTGGCGGCGCTATCGCGGCCGACGTACACGGAAAGAACCATCATCACGACGGCTCCTTTGGAACACATGTAAGGAGTCTTCGCATCGCAACCCCGGGCTGCATCCAGGACCTCTCGCCTGAGGCCGATTGCAGTCCGGATCGGTTTTGGGCAACCGTTGCCGGCATGGGGCTCACCGGGATCATCCTCGAGGCGACCCTGCGTCTCGTACCGGTTGAGACAGCATTCATGCGGGTGGAGACCTCCAGGGAGAACGACCTTGATGCGACGATGGCCAGCCTCGAGGAGGGTGACGCGAGATACCGCTATTCGGTTGCCTGGCTCGATTGTCTTGCACGAAACTCACACCTCGGGCGCTCGGTAATAACGCTTGGTGAGCATGCGAGCCGCGACGAACTCCCTTCGGACCACGCAGAAGACCCACTCGCCTTCTCCCCCACCACCCGCCTCAGCCTGCCTGTGGCGCCACCTAGAGGCACGCTCAACTCCGCAACCGTTCGCTTGTTCAACTCCCTTTGGTTCCATCGCGCACCACGTGTTGCAAGCACAACCGTAGAGCCACTTGCGAGCTTCTTCCATCCCCTTGACGGAGTTCGCTCCTGGAACCTCCTTTACGGAAAGCTTGGCTTCCTGCAGTACCAGATCGTCGTCCCGTTTGGCGCCGAAGACACCATCCGAAAGGTGCTGGAGGACTTGGTTGCGGCGCGATGTCCCAGCTTCCTCGCTGTGCTGAAGCGCTTCGGCCCGTCGAGCCCCGCCCCGCTCTCGTTCCCCATGCCGGGCTGGACGCTTGCTCTCGACATCCCGAGGGGTCCCCGGGAGCTTCATAAGCTTCTCAACCACTTCGATGACATTGTCGCGAGCGCCGGAGGAAGGGTGTATTTGGCCAAGGATGCGAGACTCCAACCGGAGCACCTTGCAGCGATGTACCCGCAGCTCGAAAAGTGGCGCGAAACTCGATCCCTGATGGACCCGACGCACATAATGCGCTCTGACCTCGATGCTCGCTTGCATCTCGCTGGCAAACCATGACAGCTCAGTACTTGGTGATCACCAATCTTTGGAGAGAACAGACGCCCAACTACCCCATGCCTAAAGCCCTGGACTTGAGGGAATCTCCCCCAAGCCCAGGTTGACCGGACCAAGACATCAAGAGGAGGTGAGCAAGATGTCTACGTTGTACGAAAGCGAGAAGACCCACCAGCAGATGCTTCCTCAGTCTGCTGACGCAGAAGCCGCATCAGCGGGCGACCTCAAGGGTAAGGACGAGACGAGGTGTGGACGCCTGGGTAACCGGGCAACTGTTGTACAACATGGTCGAGCAGAGACTGTAGGGGATCACCTTTCCCTGCAGCGTTACTCCGCGAATCTGGCTTC
>JAJZXF010000038.1 GCA_021802485.1 Actinomycetes bacterium
TGCGAGCAACGACGTATCATCGGGGATATCCCCTATAACGTTTGCAACCGCGCCTGAGAGTGATCGGCAACCGAGCACTCTACGTTGGCCGCAAGCGTGATCTCAGGCCGTGTTGAACGAACTCAGGAACGACCTCGCTGCTGACTTCGTCCTCGTGAGAGCGATCACCCAAAAAACCGTGCCGCCCTTTCTTGCCAGCAGCACCCCACAGACAGCCGACGGGTCCGTAGGCTTACCAGTGGTGAGCGCCTCGAGGATGTGTTCGCTCCCGATCGCCTCCACACCTATCGCACCCGTGAGGTGAGCTGGCTTGGCCTTGCGCCCGAGCAGACGACGATCCGTTGCAAGCATCCCAGCGGCGAAGGCAGTTGAAGGAAGCTTCATGAGCATGACGACGTAGGACGGCGGCAATGGCGTGACTGGTGTCGCCAAGAACACATCCTTCGCACCACCGACGACGTAACCCGCGACCGCACTACCCCTAGGGAGCCGGTCGATCATCGGCTGCACCACCCCAACCTGCGGCTTTGACGGGAACGCAACGCTGAACCTGCCCCAGCGCGGCCCGTAGACCGCGCCCGTTGTGCCTGAACGCGCTGACCCACAGGCTGCGAGCAATAACGCGCTCGCAGCCACTAACGCCACCGGCACCCCAATAGTCCTTGTCGGTCGTCTCAGCATCCCAAACCAGCCTTTCGCTCATGGCTCATCGGGAATCGATGCCGATCGCCAGAACACAAAATCCCCAAGCCACAAAATCCCCAAGCCACAAAGTCCCCCAAGACAAAGTCTCCCAGAAAACAACTCCCGCGCGCCTCAGCCACCTAGCAAGACCCCGTCGGACCACACGGAGATCGACTGGGTGGGACACCCATCGACTGCTCGGCGCACATCCTCCAAGCGTGCGTCCTCGACATCGAGGACCACTGCCACGCCATCGTCTGCCACCTCGAACACCTCCGGAGCCCAAAAGGCGCAGTTGCCCGAGCCCATACAGCTCTCACGATCTATCCGAATGTCCAACAAAGCTTCATTCCTCCCTTGCGTACCATCTCAAGCCTAGGAGCTTTTCCGCAGTAGTTACATCATCCCACATCGCCAGAGAGCTCCCTGAAGGACAGGTAACGCTCTGAGCACGGTTCCAATGAGGCCTGCAACGGATCGATGCGCCCCCCGATTCGAGCCCAGCGAGCACCTCCTTCGAACGAGGACTCAAGCCCAGCAGCCATCCGGGCAACGTAGGCAGATCCGAGCGCAGCGCCCTCTGGCACCGCCACGACGTCCACCACAAGCCCGGTCGCGTCAGCTAAGGCCTGCATCCACGCGCGCGAGCGCGAACCGCCGCCAGTCGCAACGATCCTGCGCGGCGCGACTCCTGATCGCTTCCCGAGCCCGGCTATTGCGAGATCAACGTGGTGGCGAACGACGAATCCGGTAGCCTCCAGTGCTGCCCTGAGCACCGCAGATGGACCATGGGTCATGTCCATGCCCGTTATCGCGGCGCGCCGGGCTGGATCATGAAGTGGGGTGCGTTCCCCGCGCGGATAGGGCGCCCACACGGGTACGTCCCGTGCGGGCGAACTCCCGACAACATCATCGAAACGCTCCAGAGCGGCTTCGAGGGAGCCAAAACCGATCATCGCTGCAACCCACTGGAGGAATAGCCCGCCAGCGTTACTAGCACCACCGATCAGGACCTTCCCCGGTACGGTATGAGGCACCGTCCAAAGCCCCGGAACCTCTACCCACTCAGGCACAACCACCCATACCACGAGAGTTGAGCCGCATATCACGAGTACGTCCCCATCATCTCGAGCGCCAGCGACCATTTGCTCTCCTAGAGCATCGATCGATCCAGATGAAAGCACCCCATCGCCCATCTTGACCACTGGCTCACCAAGAGGAACGACCGCTGGCATCTGAGCCGGAACAGCACCCAGCCTAGAAAGAAGCTCTGCGTCCCATTCCATGCCTGTATGCAGCGGGAAGTAGGTGAATGCGGTCGCTGTATCGATAGCGGCCCGTCGCCCGAGGGCATAGTTCGCAACAGCCAGAGCAGGCCAGTAACCTCTCGCTCCTGGGAATTCCGAGGACGTCCAGCGAATGAACTCGCTAACCTCCTCGCTTGATCCAGGCTGCGCGGCTCCGAGATCGCCGCCCCGCGCATCTCCGTAGAGCAGGCCTGGGGTTCGCGGGATGCCCTTGTTGTCCACAGCTGTCACCGAGGGAACCATCGACGAGACGCAGACCCCCACCTGGCGAATGCGAGTGCTCACGGATTGCTCAGCGCTTGCGATCACACCCGCAAGTGCAGCCCTCGGCCCGCGACGCCAAGCCCTGACAGCGTCGTGCTCCATGAGATCAGGGGCAGGAACCACAAGTCGATGAGGCACACGCGCTCTCGCCACCACCCCCCCCTCGGCATCCACCGCAAGCGCCTTGACCGACGTCGTGCCGATGTCGATGCCAACAGTCACATCAAGTGCCATTCAGCCATTATGCACCGCAGAGTCACAGCCGATACACCCAGGGCTCGCCGGAGCGCCGCCAGCTGGAGGAGCGTGGATATGACAGATGCACTGCGACCTCGTCATTATTGTTCGAATGCGGGCTAACGACGGCGACTGCATAGCGAAGGGAGTCATTCATGGAACTAACTAAGCGACCGAAGGCACTGGTCACCGCACCTTTCCGCGGTTACGGGCTCGAAAGGCTCAAGGAGCTTGCAGATGTGATCCTTGACCCCTGGATTAGCGGATCCCACCTGCGGATGTACAACGCGGAGCAGCTTGCAGAGCGCGTCGAGGAGGAGGGCTGCAATATCGTGATATGCGAGGCCGACGTCTGTGCTGGTCCACTCTTCTCGCTTCCCCTCCTCGTGGTGGGATCGACCCGCGGTGATCCGACCAACGTTGTCATCCCTGACGCGACCGCTGCGAGAGTACCTGTCCTGCGCGCTCCTGGACGCAACGCTGACGGCGTCGCGGAGCTTGTGATCGGGCTCATCATAGCGAGCACCCGCAGAATCATCCCGGCAGATCGCGATGTGCGCGAGGCTCAGGTGTTCCGCGATGGTACCATACCCTACCAGCGCTTTCGCTCTTGGCAGATCGCTGGCCGGCGCGCCGGGCTCATTGGCTTCGGAGCCGTTGCGCGAGCACTCGCGTGGCGCCTCAAAGGCCTTGGGCTCGATGTCATCGCCTATGACCCTTATGCACCCGAGGCAAAGAACTCCCTCGATGAGGTGATAGAGACATCGGACATAATCTCGGTGCATGCGCCGCTCACGCCAGACACCGACGGCATGATTGACGCTGGAAAGTTCGCAAGTATGAAGGATGGGGTGGTATTCATCAACACTGCCCGCGCCCGCCTGCATGACATGGACGCTCTTGTCGATGCTCTCGCGTCCGGAAAGGTCGCGGCAGCAGGGCTCGATCACTTCGAGGGCGAGCAGCTCCCCGAGGGACACCCCCTGTGCTCGATGGACAACGTCGTCCTGGCCCCTCACATCGGCGGCGCGACCTACGACACCGAGGCGAACCACTCACGCCTCATAGCCGACGACATCACACTTCTCCTCGCTGGCGAAATGCCTCGCAACTGCGTGAACCCGGAGGTCCTTGACGTGCACGGGAGCGGCGTCCAGCACGGGCCAATGAAAGGGAACTGAGGGGTGGACCCTGAACAAGACCAGAGACCAACACCGATGGCCTCAGACGGCACTCCAGCCCCTGATACCCTCTGGCGCATAGATGACCTTGCACATCGGTCAGGAATCGGCGTCGACACGATTCGTTTCTACCAACGTGAAGGACTCCTGCCACCTGCGGAACGAGGCGGCAGGGCTCGCCTCTACGGCCCAGGCCACCTTCACCAGTTGGAACGGATCCGGGACCTTCAGGCACGCCATTTCAGTATCGGAGCGATCAAGGCCCTAGTCGAAGAGGGTCGTCTTGGCCTCGTCGAGACGATATTCGGCTCGAGCGGTGCAACATACACTCGGGATGAGCTTGTGTCGGCAAGCGGGCTGCCCGAACCACTCGTCGCTCAACTTGAGTCCTTCGGACTTCCCAGCCGGCCTGAAGGCGCCGAGGCGGACGTCTACGACGGCTCGGATCTCGAGGTGCTGCGGGCTCTGCAAGGTCTTCTTGATCGCGGCATGCCACAGTCAATGGTGCTCGTCGTAGCGAGGCTCTACGTAAAGCACTTCGCTGCAATGGAGCGTGACATCTTGGCGCTTTTCACAGCACGAGACGACCAGACGGGCATCTCCGAAGAGGAGATGGAGCAATTCGAGAACCGAGCTCGAGTCGAAATCGCCAACATCCTGCCCCACATGAACACAATCCTCAGCTACGTCCAGCATCGTGCCGTCCAGCGCATTACGTTGCTCGCGATGGAGGAGGCAGACAGACGCCATGCGGGCAAGTCCCCCGAGACGGCCCAGCACACCGATGAAGGTCAACCGGGAGCGGATACCACGGATCGCTCCACCTAGAGCCAAGAGCCACGCGAGGCCAGATTGGGACCGACCAGGACAAGGCCGATCAGAAGAGCCCGACTGCGTGCCCGAGCGACCACGTGTTCCAGGCGTGCGATCCGAGCACTGTCACGCTGACCAGTGCCATCATCAGGTTCTGGCCCTGCTCCGCCCAGTCGCTGATCATCAGCACGAAGTAAACCAAGTTCAACGCGAGACCACCAGCTGCCGCGACCGGTGTGAGAACACCGGCAGTGAGGCCGAGACCGATTGCAAGCTCCGAGAATACGATCACATATGCCATCAGTCTCGCTCGAGGGGCTACGACCGCTCGATAGAGGCGTCCGACGACCTTCAGCCGGTGCTTTTCCGCGACTGATCCAGCCCAGGTAATACCAGCCCCCCTCTGAAGCCACGCCCGCTTGTCCTTGTGCCGGAAGCTCTCTAGCCACCACAGGCCAAGACCGATCCGGAGTACCGCGAACCACTCTGGGCGGCTCAGGAGCGAAGTCACCATAGCAAGAAACGTACAACATCGAGGGCGCCGTTTGGAAAACTCCCGCCTTGCGCGACTTCACGCAGCAAGAGATGGTGTCGGTGGGCCAAGATGGTGTATGCCATTTGCGAAACCTCGCCGCAGACGCGGTCGCTCGTACGAGCCAGGACTCGCGTCCAGCGCTACGAAGAGGCTTCGTTCTGGCATCCTCGCGTTGCTGGTTGTGCTCGTTATTGGCACCCTTGGCTACGTTGCTTTTGGCTACAGCGTGCTCGATGCTTGCTTCCAAACGGTCATCACGGTAACCACGGTCGGCTTCGGCGAGGTCCATCGCTTCGGCTCAGGCGAAAAGATATTCACGATCGTCATAATCTTCGCTGGCGTTGGCACAGCAGGGTATACCTTCAGTGTCCTAGTCGAATCTTTCATTGAGGATTACTTCGCAGATGCCCTAAGGAGGCGCAGGATGGAACGCAAGATCAATGCAATGCGCGATCATGTAATCCTGTGTGGTTGGGGACGCGTCGGCCAGGCGATCGCGCATTACCTGAACACTGCAAGCGCGGATGTCGTGGTAATAGACTCCGATGAAGGCCGCTTGGCGAGCGTCAACGGGCCCTACGTGCGCGGCGATGCGACAGACGAGGACATCCTGCGCAGCGCCGGCGTCATGCGTGCCAGGGTGCTGATCACGGCCCTCAATGCGGACGCTGACAACCTCTATGTGACCCTAACCGGACGTTCCATGCATCCCGACCTCTTCATCGTGTCGAGAACAGCAACGGAGTCCGCTGTCCCGAAGCTTCTTCAGGCCGGCGCAGACCGCACAGTCAATCCGCAAGACCTTGGCGGAGCCCGCATGGCCGCACTTGCTATACAGCCCCACGTAGCAGAGTTCCTTGACGTGGTCATGCACGACGGAAGCCTCGAGTTCCGCCTCGAGCAGGTCGACGTCCCTCGCGACTCACCGATCGTCGGCCACACGCTGCGCAGCGCCCGGGTTCACGCTCACACCGGCGCTCTCGTACTGGCACTTCGCCACCCCGGGGAAGAGTTCCGCACGAACCCTCCGCCCGAAGCCGAAGTGCGAAGCGGTGACGTCCTGATAGTAATCGGCAACGCTACCCAGGTCGACGCGCTGCGAACGCTCGCCTCGCCAGAACACCACCGAGATGACGACCCAGGCCAAGCTGGCTGACTGCAACGCGATACCAAAGCCCGGGTGGGTGTCAAGCAGCCATCGCTTGACCAACGCCACGGAGCGCACACAGGCCCATCGGTTGCACGAGACGACAGGATGTGGTGGTACGTACAAAAGGAGTTGCTCAAACAGCCTCAACCTGGAGCCGCCCGCCCGCCGCGTCGACAACCTGGCGGATGTGGCTCTCGTTCGAAGTGACAACGACGTCGTCGCCTCGACGTACAGCTCCTTCCACGACCGTCACGTCCACGACATCATCAAGGCGGGATCGTCCAGCGAGTTCTCCGACTCGGCGTGCCTGATCGGGGCTCATCGCTTCGAAATCGCAGCCAGCGAGCATGCGTACCAGGCTTGCCTGTCGGGACCCACCCCTCCAAGCTTCGGCGAGGACAGGTGCAGGAACGACCGGGATCACCTTCTCAGCGATAAATCCGACGTGGAGCGCCCACATCCGCCGATCATTGCGATTACCCGCGATGAGGGCGCCAGTATCATAGGTGACGCCGGCCACTACGCCGACCGCTTGGACAGGCGTGTGCGGCCAAGAAGATGCCGGGCACGAGCCAGCCCTTCGGCCAACTCCTCCTCCGTCAGCGGACCGTGCTCGCGTTCCCAGGCCGCCACACCTCGACGCCCAGCTTCGAGACGAAGGCGCTGAGATGCTGTCTCGGTGATCCAGGAGCTGAAGGTCGCCCCTGACTCCGCTGCGGCCTCATCGATGGCCTTGGCCAGGTCGGGCGGGAAGGAAACTGATCGCTTGTCACGCTGAGCCATCACATCATCGTAGCACAGGTAGTAGGACAGAACAGCCGTTGAGGTAATGATCACCCGTGACCAAGTACTTCGCTTACGGAGTGTTGACCTGGGCATAGTTGACGCGCCCAGTGGGTGCCGAGAACCCCGTCCCTCCGGTTCTACCGCGATTCGGTACTCGCAACCGAGCCCAGCACTCGCCGCTCCCCTCCCCCCCACCCGCAGCAGCGCACCGCCGGTCCGCCGGATCGACGGAGCGACGGGGTGTTATGGCCGGATCGAGCGGAGCAACGGGACGCGGCGTTGCGGACGGGACACGAGCCCGCGGAAACGCGGGGTGTGAGGCAGGCTGCGCACGATGTCGAAAGCACCCTGAAGTGCCGCCTTGTCTGGAAGCCCCTTGAGCACCGCCGATAGCGCTTCCACCTTCTCTTCGGGCCAGCGCGACAGATTAGCGAGCGTACGGTTCTTCACCTTGCCGCCTTCACGGAAGCCCTCTCGCAACAGGATCGCAGGCGGTGAGCCCCGATTCGGCACCTTCGTAACGTACATGCCAACATTGCTATCACATACTTGCCATGGACATCGGGTATTGCAGCACTTACTCTACCATCACACCTAGCATTACATGACAACACTTCTCACAGTCCAAGGGCACAAAAGGCCACATCACCGTATTGAAAAGCAGTTATGACCGTAGGAATTGGGGGGAACTTCGGTCTAGCTCGCTGGCCAGTTGCCGAGTTGGTGGGATTCGCTATCACCACGGCCGGAGGGATACCTGCAGGCTTGCCAAGTCCTGTTCAGGAAACGTCGAGGAGCGAGTCGAGGCCAATCGTCAGGCCTCTTCGTGACGCCACTGCCTTGATCGCAAGCAATACGCCAGGCATAAACGACGATCGGTCCAAGGAGTCATGGCGGATCGAAAGCACTTGACCCGGAGCGCCAAAGATAACCTCCTGATGCGAGAGCATGCCCTCCAAGCGAACGGAGTGCACACGCACTCCTCCCGCCTCCATGAGTCCCCGTGCTGGTGAGGCAGGCACAGTGTTGGATGATTGACGCTCTACTGCTCCTCCAGCGGACCCAAGACCAGCCGCTGCGATGCGCCGGGCAGTCGCCGCAGCAGTTCCCGACGGAGCGTCCAACTTGCCTCCATGATGCATCTCTACGATCTCCGCACCGACCATGTAACGCGCAGCCATCTCAGCAAAGCGCATCATAAGCACCGCACCGATCGCGAAGTTGGCCGCTAAGATGCAATTCGCGGAGCCGGCACCGAAGAGTGCTGCGATTTCCGTCTCCTCGGCTGGGCTAAAGCCCGTCGTACCGACTACAGCGTGAACCGCATGTGCTGCGCACCACCGTAGGTTCTCCATCGCCGCCGCTGCGGTCGTGAAGTCAACCGCCACCTCCACCTGGAGCTCCTCGAGAGCGTCAAAGCCGGGCACAACCCGAATACGTGTCGTCGATCCAGCGTCCCCTTGCGGTCCGCTACGGGTCATGGGACCCAACTCGTCGCGCCCCATGAGAGGGTCAACAGCAGCGACCAGATCAAGACTCGGATCAGCAGCGATAGCACTGCATACGCCCTGGCCCATACGGCCACCTGCTCCAAAAACGGCTACTCGCACATTGCTACATTAGCCGCGAAGATTCTGCTTGCCCTGCTGCCATCGTCGCGAGCGCCCGCGCACGCCACGGCGACAGCAAGCGCTGATTACGCACGCACTGCGACCCAGCAAGCACCTTTCGCCCGCTGATCACCGAAGGCCAAACAAGCAAACCAGACACCAGCCTCACCGGTGGAGATAGCAGCGCTGATGCCGCAGCATCCGCTCTGTTCAGCCAGCAAGATCCTCGAATGCATCCGCCTCGAAGGGCCCGACGACCGCAAGCGTCCTCGCTAGCCCCAGGTACTCCGCCGCGATCCTCGATGTGTCATCGACGCTCACGGCCTCAAGCGTCGCTAGGATGTCTTCGACCTCGCGCACCTCACCCTCGAGCAGGAGTGACGATCCCAACCGCGACATCCTGGCCCCGGAGTCCTCAAGCGCCATCACGGTTTCCGCCCTACTCTTGCCATGAGCAACCTCGAGCTCCCGCTCTGTAATGCCTCCATCGCGCATCCGATCCAGCTCCGCTGTAAACACCTTCAGCAGCTCTTTGACATTCCTTGGCGCGGTTCCAGCAGAGACGGAGAAGGTGCCCGCATCACTGAACGCGGTCCGATCCGACCACACCGAATACGCTAGCCCTCGCCTCTCCCTTACCTCTTGGAACAGCCGGCTCGACATCCCACCCCCAAGGACATGGTTCAGGATCGACAGTGCCCAGCGATCCTCGTGCACCCTCGCACAAGACGGCATTCCAAGCACGACATGGGCCTGCTCTGTGGGACGCTCCAGGACCGATACAGCAACCGGCGATGACAACGGCCCGGAGCGCAACGTCGGCGTGGAACTCCTCCAGGGACCCTGAAAGCGGGAGTTGATCCCAGCGACAATCCGCTCGTGCTCAAGCGCACCCGCGGCAGCAAATACCATGCTTGCTGGGACGTAATGACGCTCGAAGAACTCACGAATGTCATCGGAACCCATCTGCTCGACAATCTCCTTCGTCCCCGCAACCTCCCTTCCCAGCGGGTGTCCCGGGAACATCGCGGCCGCGAAGCGCTCTGCAACCATATCTGCAGGCTCATCTGCGTGCATGAGGATCTCTTCCAGAATCACCTGGCGTTCCGCATCGACGTCCTCTGGGCGCAACGCGGGGTGCTGCATGATGTCACAAAGGATGTCGAGGCCCAGGTCGAGGTGCTCGTCAAGGAGCCTGAGGTAGAACACGGTGTACTCCTTCGTCGTGAAGGCGTTCATCTCCCCCCCAACTCCATCGATCGCTTCCGCTATCTCACGTGCACCCCAAGTTGCGGTTCCCTTGAACAGAAGGTGCTCGAGGAAGTGCGACGCTCCGGACTGCTCGGGCCCCTCGTCTCGCGAACCGACACCAACCCAAAAGCCAAGCGCTACCGATCGCACCTCGGCCATCTTCTCGGTGACAACCCGCATGCCACTATCAAGGGTCGTGATCGCAACCGAGTCATCCCTTGCAAGCGATATCGCGTCCAAGGACCCGGTCAGCTCAGCGCCGCCCACGCCCCGGCCGCCGACGGCGGTCATTGCCACCCCTACCGCCAGCATCCGAGCGGGACCGCGAGGCGCTGTCCCCGGAGGCTGAACCCAGTGCATCGCGGGGACCAAGGTATCCGAACTCGCTCTCGAGCTCAGCGTCAAGCGCATCCTCGATGGACACCACGCGCTTGGTGCCCGCACGCTCGGCACTCGCCGGCGATGCAGCACCCTCACGTACGGATCCACGTGGTCCCTTCACCGCAGATCCGCCCGCTGGCGTATCGTCACCGTTTCCAGCGTTATCGCCATCGCTGGCCGCGAGGGACAGCGACACCTTCCCCTGGGGGTCAACGTCGTCGACCTTCACCGACACCTCCTGCCCGAGGCTCAAAACGTCGTCGACCACCTCAACTCTGCGACCCCGAGGAGCAAGTTTCGATATGTGCAGCAACCCGTCCCGACCTGGAAGGATGTTCACGAAGGCTCCAAACTTGGTGATATTCACCACCTTGCCAACATAAACCGCTCCAATCTCCGCAGTCGGAGGATCCAAGATCAAAGCGATACGGCTGCGTGCATCCTCGAGGACCGACGCATCCTTCGCTCCTATCGTCACCGTGCCAACCGTTCCGTCATCATCGACCTCTACGGTCGCTCCAGTCTCTTGCTGGATGGCGTTTATCACCTTCCCCTTCGGCCCAATGACCTCACCGACCTTGTCTAATGGGATCTGAATGCTCAGGATCTTCGGAGCTGCCTCCGCTACCGTCGCACGAGGTTCGGGTATCGCAGCGTGCATCACCTCGAGTATGCGAAGTCGAGCCTCCCTCGCCTGCGTGAGCGCAGCCGCTAGGGTCTCCGCAGGAAGTCCGTCGATCTTCGTGTCAAGCTGGAGAGCTGTAATCACATCGCTCGTACCCGCGACCTTGAAGTCCATGTCACCAAAGGCATCCTCTGCCCCGAGGATGTCAGTGAGGGTTATATACTTTCCCTCTTCGTAAACAAGACCCATAGCGATTCCAGCAACCGGGGCCTTGATCGGTACTCCGGCATCCATGAGCGACAGCGTCGAACCGCATACCGACGCCATTGACGTCGAGCCGTTCGAGCTGAGCACGTCAGACACCAACCGCAGCGTATAGGGAAACTCCTCGACCGGTGGGACCACTGGTAGCAGGGCCCGCTCCGCTAGGAGGCCGTGGCCGATCTCGCGGCGCTTCGGCCCTCGCATGAAGCCGACCTCTCCGGTGGAGAACGGAGGGAAGTTGTAATGATGCATGTACCGCTTGAACTCGTCGGTGCCGATCGTGTCGAGAAGTTGGTTGAGGCGTGGCATTCCAAGGGTTGTGACGTTGAGCACCTGGGTCTCGCCCCGCTCGAACAGCGCGGAACCATGCGCAGTCGGCAGGAACCCCACTTCAGCGGATAGTTGCCGGATCTCCTGAGGACCGCGTCCATCAATTCGAACGCCATCGGTAACGATCCGCTGGCGAACGATCTCCTTCGTGAGGGCCTTCAGGGCCGCACGGACCTCGCCGTCGCGCTCAGGCAGCTTCTCGGAAAGGACATCCAAGGCTCGCTGCTCCGCAGCCTCAACCGCTTGATTACGCTCTTGCTTCGCTGGGATCGACAATGCGCTGGCAAGCTCTGCACCAACCGTCTCACGCACTAAGCCGATGACCTCGTCATCGTAACCTGAATACAGCTCGTACTCCAACGCCGGCCGGACTCCCGCTTTGTCCACCAGCTTACATTGAAGATCAATCGCCTCTCTGATCCAGTGCTTTGCCGCCTCGAGACCATCGACCACAACTGCCTCAGTGACCTTTGGAGCGCCGTCCATGTAATACTCGAAGGCTCGCTCGGTGCCACCTGCTTCGACCATCATGATCGCGACATCGCCATCGCCAACCTCACGGCCCGCGACCACCATCTCAAAGGTGGATGCATCGCCGTCTTGGTAGCTGGGATGCGGGATCCACTTCCCCTCCGTGGTATACGCTACTCGAACAGCTCCAATAGGTCCCTCGAAGGGCATGCCAGACAGCATCAACGCAGCGGATGCAGCGTTGATCGCCAGTACGTCGTGGGGGTTCTCCTGATCTGCAGCGAGGACGAGCCCCACCACGTGAACCTCGTTGCGAAAACCCTTCGGGAAGGATGGACGCAGCGGACGGTCGATGAGACGGCAGGTAAGGATCGCCTGGTCCGTAGCACGCCCCTCGCGCCTGAAGAACGAGCCGGGAATCTTCCCAGCTGCGTACATCCGCTCTTCCATGTCAACTGTCAGCGGAAAGAAGTCCGTACCCTCCCTGACTTTCCTGGATGCGGTAGCGGTAACGAGCACGACCGTGTCGCCAAGGCGCACAGACACCGCACCATCAGCCTGACCGGCCAGCTTGCCTGTCTCGAACGACAGCTCTCGATCGGTCCCGCTTACCGGGGCCGACACTGCAATAGCGTCTGACATTTAAACCTGATCTCCTAACTCTGCGTGCGACGCCATCTGGCCAGTTCCCAGTCGCCGACCACTCGGAACTCGATATCACCGAACCGGACTTGGCAAACCCAGTGATACTGATCTGAGTAACCCGCGACTGGCAGCCGACCCCCGACGCCGCCTTCTTTAGTTACTTTCTTGATATGTCTTGCAACTGATGCCCGTGCAGGCGTCCGTTCCCGGACGCCTGAAGCCCTGCCCGCGGGAGTACCGCCACGTTTGTGGGTTGTTCAGCGACGTATCCCGAGCCGAGATATGAGATCGCGGTATCGAGCCACGTCGTTGTTCTTTAGGTAGTCCAGCAACCTCCGGCGCCGTCCGATGAGCATCATGAGGCCACGCCTCGTGTGATGATCACTCACGTGCGTCTTTAGATGGTCCGTCAGATGGTTGATCCGCTTCGTGAGCAACGCAACCTGGACCTCGGGCGAGCCCGTGTCATTTTCGTGTAAACGATATTCAGCAACGGTCGTCGCCTTTTCAAGCATTTGCACAGCAACCTCGGATAGAGCTGGAGGATGGAACCTAACGATAAGGCGTTCCAGAAACACCCGTGCAGCTCAGCAGTTGCGTGGTTGCCAACGGGTTACCTGGCGCCTTTGGTAACAGGCTAGCAGGCCCACGGGGTCCGTGCCCGCGAGAGGATCTCCCGTGCTGCAGCAATGTCCAGTTTGATTCGCTCCGAAAGCTCCGCTGTGCTGGCAAAACGCACCTCGTCGCGGATACGTTCCACGAACGCTACCCTAGCCGTCTCGCCGTAGAGATTACCCGAGAAGTCAATAAGATGCGCTTCGAGTATTGGAGCTTGCCCCGAGGAAGGCCCAGCATGCAGCGCTGCGTCGGGCAAGAAGGTCGGCCGCATGCCAACCGAGATAGCACACGGATGGACCGAGCCAGATTCCCTCCTATACCACCCGGCATAGATTCCAACTCTCGCAAGCATGATCTCCGCAGCAACGGAAACGTTCGCAGTCGGGCAGCCGAGCAACGCTGCTCCTCGAGCGTCACCATGCTCCACCACACCTCTGACCTCGTGGAAGCGGCCAAGCAGCCTTGTCACCTCATCGATCCGTCCTTCACCAAGAGCCCTCCTAACCCGCGATGACGAGAGAACCTCACCGTCCTCCGTCGAGGTGAGCTCAACCCCTATCGCCTCGAATCCCAACGTTGCGCCCATCTCCCTCAGCAATCCAACCGTGCCCTTGCGTTCGCGACCGAAATGAAAGTCGGAGCCGACAACCACAAGCTTGGTCCGAAGCGCGGAAACAAGCACCTCATCGACGAAGTCCTCGGCAGACTCCTGCGAGCGTTTCTCATCAAATGCGAGAAGCACGAGATAGTCGACGCCAGTCTCTGCGATCAGTTCCAGCCTGAGATCTGGATCCGTCAGCAACAGCGGCGCGGATGCCGGGCGAACTACCGATGCCGGATGGCGATCGAACGTGACAACCGCTGTTGGAATACCATCCGCCGAGGCACGAGTCTGGAGTTCGCTAATCAGGCGACGATGGCCCAGATGCAGCCCGTCATAGGCGCCGATAGTAACTGCAAGGCCGCGGTGTGGAGCATCAAAGGCCCCAATATCCCTTACTACCTCCATCAGATCCCCCAATGCTTCATCAGATCCGACCAAGGGCACTGATAGTGCTCTCTCGGACCGATGGTGCGCTCTGATGCAGCCACTGGACCGCGACGTGACCGGTTTCGCAGGCGTGCAGCAGATGGGCTCAAGCTGGTCCCCTCCTCAGTCTTTGGAGACAAAGCCGGTGAGAGGACGAGATCGCTTCTGCGGCTCAGCCACGCAGAGACGCTCCCCGCTTCAGTGACCGCAGATGTCGCCGCGACATTGCGATCAATCCCATACGCAGGGCTCTTCGCACTTCGATTCCGCGCACAGACCCTGCGTGCACGGTGTCGAGCACGCTGTGCTCTCGGCAGGCGTGGCCGACCGGCTGAACAGCCCCATGAGCATCCGCCAGCACGCCTTGTAGAATAAGAAAGAGGACGCCCTGCGCTGAGGCGAACACGCATCCAAGCAAGGATCTCCACAATTGCCCCGAGCGGGTCGTCGCCGATCTCAGCTGGGTCGACTGCAAGGAGATGCAAGCCCCTAGCCTCCCATGAGTATGCCTCGTGCTCCGAAGCGAACCTGGCAAGCGAGCAGCGATGCCTCACCAGATATCTGCGAAGCGTCACGTCTTGAAGCAAGCGAAGGCGAGCGTACCTCTTGCAATCCAGGCCAAAGTCGACTCCGAGCACCGCTCTCGCCACCCGACAGCTGTACTCAGGCAACGACGTGTTGACCGTTCGCTCCTTGCGATCAATATCCGCCTTCCAGCATCGCGTTGGGAAGCGTGCATTGACAGCAGGAATATCCCTGGTTCGCTCGGTGGCAACTGACGTGAGGCGCCTTGTCAAGATGCAGCTGCGTGTCTCGAACTCGGGCACACGAACAGCTGGGTTGGCCTCACGCAGCCACTCGTTCGCTATCTGCGGATGCACTGTCTGATCTAGCACTCGCTCACGAAGACTCGCCGCACATCGCCACAGCGTACCCGAGTCCGACGTGCGCAAACCATGCCTCCTGAAAGCCATTCCACTTGACTTACTCCTGCTCCGATTGAAACCGCGATCACCTTGTCCACCCTCACAGCGCCCAGGACGCGCACCCCGAGAGTCCCCAATCGGGAAGTGGCGTCATCGGTGCGGCCCGGGACTACCGGCTTTGTGATAGCTGATCATAAGCCAAGGCTGTTCGCTCCGCCTGGCACGCCAGCATCGCCCAACACGACGAGCGGCACTGCGAGATCTGGCTCCTTCGCTCCATACAGCGCCACCAGGCTTCGCGAGCTATCAAGGATCGCCCACGGACCGTCCCCAACCGCGCCGAGTTCAGCTCGCCTAAAACGCCGTCCCGAAAGCACCATCGATGCCACTTCGCTATCGACCATCAAGCTTGGGTAGTCCCTCATAGCGCTGGCCGCTGGCAGGACGTCTGCAAGCGAGATATCCGCGAGGTGGCGCGCATCACTCAATGTGAACGACCCGACGGAGGTCCTTCGCAGCTTCCGCACGTGCGCGCCACCCCCCAGAAGCGAGCCAAGGTCCGCGGCGAGCGACCTGACATAGGTGCCTGACGAGCACTCCACCGATATCCGAAGGACCCGTTCCCTACGGAGAACCTCCCCCTGGTCGATCTCTGCCTCTTCCACGTCAAAACGTGTTACCTCGACCCTTCGCGCTTCGCGAGGCACCTCGATGCCCTCGCGAGCGAGCTCGTACAAACGCCGGCCTCCGACTTTGAGAGCTGACACCATTGGTGGAACTTGCAGGATCGAACCCGTGAGCGACGCGGCCGCTCTGCGTGCGTCGTCAATGACTATGTCCGACATGTCGAATGTAGCGACCACATCTCCAGACGCGTCAAGCGTGGAGGTCGCGACCCCAAGTACCACCTCTGCTTCGTAGGTCTTCCCAAGCGAAGTGAAAAAGCGAAGCAACCGTGTTGCGCGACCAAGTCCAACAACCAGCACCCCAGTCGCGTCCGGATCAAGTGTCCCCGCATGCCCAACCCGTTTGAGGCCAAAGATCCTTCGACAGCGCGCAACCACATCATGAGAAGTGCAACCAGCCTCCTTGTCGACGATGACGATGCCCATGGGCTCCTTTCCAGCTGCGAGCACTACAGATCCACCCAAGGCCCCAGGACCGCTGCCAGCGTCACTCCCCGGACTACCTTGCGGCCCTTTCCCGACACCCAGATCGCCTGGGTCCTCGGCGACCGGGCCTGACAGATGCCGCAGAACGCTCTCCACTCGCTCGCCAGCAGCTATGCTCGGATCCTCGGCAAACCCAAGCCGGGGAGTGCGTTTCAAGCGCACCTGGTCAGCAACTGCTCGCTGTAGCCGGCTGCGCTGAGCCTCAAGACCCCTAAGTGCGTCGATGCTCACTGAACTTAGCAGCACCGTAGCCCTAGTTAAATCAGGCTCGCAGAGAACCGCAGTGACGCTGATCATGCGTAGCCGCTCGTCTACGTCCGCAAGTCGCTCGATCTCCTCTGAGACCACCTCACGCAACAGTTCGTTCACGCGCGCTACCCTCGGGTGACTCCGCCGACGAAGCTCCTCGCGATGCTCCCGTGCACTCGTGCCATGCGAACGACGCTTGGCGCTGATTACAACCACCTCCAGTGAAACGACCCGAATACAATCGACTTGCCTTCATGTTGGTGATGCACGCGCAAGCGTATCCAACCTCATCCAGCGAATTCGATACCCATCTCGAAAGCGTGGCCGTGGATATCCGGCCGTCGAGCGATCAAGACGAGACCGGCTCGACCTCACGCTCCTCGAAGGTCTCGATGATGTCGCCCTCATGCAAGTCCTGGAAATCCGACAAGCCAACGCCACACTCGAACCCGGTCGCGACCTCACGCACGTCATCCTTGTGACGCCTCAAGGATGTCACAGCACCCTTCCAGATCACCACACCATCCCTCAGGAACCGCACCTTTGATCCACGGGTGATAACACCGTTGCGCACCATGCACCCAGCAACCGCACCGATGCGCGGCACGCGGAAGATTGCTCTCACCTCTGCCTCGCCGGTCACCACCTCTTCCAACGTAGGTGTCAGCATTCCCTTCATAGCTGCTGCGAGGTCCTCAATCACCTTGTAGATAACCTCATAGGTGCGAATCTCAACCCTTCGCTCTTCAGCGAGCTCCCGGGCCCTTCGATCCGGCCGGACGTTGAACCCGATGACCGCGGCGTTCGATGCCGCAGCAAGCTGGACGTCGTTCTCGGTGACCCCACCGACGCCCCGGTGAATGAAGTCCAACTTAACTTCGTCGCTCTCGAGCTTGCGCAGGCTGTCTGTTATCGCCTCCAGAGACCCTTGCACGTCCGCCTTCAGGATGAGGTTCAATGTAGAGACCTCACCGCTTTGAATCCGGGCGAAAACATCCTCGAGCTTCGTCCCAGGAGCGACGTTCACTGAGGCCAAGTGCGTGGTATGGCGAGCGCGACTTTCCCTTGCGTCAGCTATTGACCGAGCAACCCCCTGGTCTGCAACGACACGGAACTCGTCGCCAGCGACAGGTGGCTTCGAAAAGCCAAGCACGCGCGCCGGCACAGCGGGCGATGCTTCCTTCACGCTATCTCCGAGGTCGTTCACCAGCGCCTTGACGCGTCCCCAAGCAGATCCAGCAACCACATAGTCGCCAACCCTGAGGGTTCCCGCCTGAACGATGACCGTCGCGACCGGCCCTCTACCGATGTCGAGGTTAGCTTCCAGCACTACCCCGCGTGCCGGAATATCCGGATCCGCCTTCAGCTCTTCGACCTCAGCCACAACGAGCAGTTGCTCGAGAAGTGCGTCGAGACCCGTCTTCGCCAGCGCGGATACCTCGACCATTATTGTGTCGCCACCCCAGGCCTCGGGCACCAGGCCGTGCTCACTCAGCTGCTGGCGTACTCGATCCGGATCAGCCGCTTCCCTATCCACCTTGTTCAAGGCAACAACGATCGGCGTACCAGCTGCCTTTGCGTGATGGATCGCCTCGACGGTCTGGGGCATCACCCCGTCGTCGGCAGCAACTACCAGGACCACAATGTCGGTCACCAGCGCCCCTCTTGCCCGCATTGCAGTAAACGCCTCATGTCCGGGGGTGTCTATAAACGTCACAGCATGACCATCCACCTCGACTTGATACGCGCCAATATGCTGGGTGATCCCACCGGCCTCCTGGTCGACAACGTTTGCTTCCCGCACGCGATCCAAGAGGAGGGTTTTGCCATGATCGACATGACCCATGACCGTCACCACCGCGGGGCGCGACCGTATCGACGCGGAGTCCGAGTCCTCGTCTTTGCCGAAGTACTTCGCCTGAAGCGCAGCCTCGTCCTCTTCGCCTGCATCCACAAGGTTCACAGTCGCGCCGATCTCCGCTGCGAAGATCTCGATCATCTCGTCAGTTAGCGACTGCGTTGCGGTAACCATCTCGCCCTGTAGTAGTAGGTACCTGACTACGTCTCCCGCGGACCGGTTCAGCTTCGGACCAAGCTCTTGTGCAGTGCAACCTCGCTCGACTATCACCTCGTGATCTGGAACGGGCGCGTTGGAAACCGCATTAGCGGTTAACTGCGTAGGCTCGAGCTCTTCGAGTTGGCGCTTGCGCCGCCGAGGCCTTCGTTGCGGCTGGCGTCCCCTCGGCATCCCTCCACCCTTGAAACCACCTCCAGCTCCCGGCCGCGCTCCTCCTGGCCCAGCCCCGCCAGGCGCAGACGGCCTGCTTGCACCAAAACGGCCCGGCGCACCTGTGCCTGGGCTCGCAGGCCGCGCAGGCGCCGCGGACCCAGGACCTCCAAAGCGGCGTTGCCCAGTCCCGCCACCAGAAAAGCCGGTTGTCCTTCGTTCGTTCTGGGTCCTCGCCCCCTGCGGCTCGCGAGCCGCACCCGGCCTTGAGGGAGCAGATCCGGGCGGCGGCCGCCTTACGCCGGGCGGCGGCGGTATCGGCTTTCCGGAAAGAGACCGCGGCGGACCAGACGTTACAGCAGTGCCGGTAGGAGATTGGGACGGAGTGGGCGCGCTCGGGGCCCTCGGTGCAGGCGTCGCAACAGGCGCTGGGGGTGCCGGTGCCGCTGGCACGCTTTGAACTGGTGCTGCTTGAGGCGGTGCTAGAGGCGCGGGCGCAGGCGACGGTGTCGCCGTGGTATGCCCGGACGGACCATGCGGCGCCAGACCGGCGCCAGCGACAGATTCGTGTCTCGCTGATTGCCGATCCCCAGACTGCGGAGGAACTGGCGGCCGGTGGCCACTCTGTGCACCCGCGTGAGACGGCCGTTGATGGCGCGAATCAGCCGACTTGCCCGTGGTCGACCTTGCTGGCTCGCTGGCGAGATCCAGAGCTCGATCGGACGCGCCAGCTGACGCGTGACTTGTCACCGCGGCATCCACCTTGTCGTCGTTTGTTCCCGATGGGCGCGTCTTCTTCGCCTCAGGAACAGCAGGCACACCGGCTGTGTCAGTCGATACTTCGACATCCGAAGCGCCTTGGGCTCGCGCTCCCCCAGCCCCATCATGGGACGCGCGAACGAGGGGGCCAGGTGGCACTGTGGTCGGGTCACCAGTAGCCGGCCGCTCATCTGACCTCTTGACCGAAGTCACAGTCGACACCGGGGCACCAGCGTCATCCTTGCGCGCCTCTTGCTTTGTCGGACCCTGCGTAGTGGCGCTTGCGGCGGGCACTTCAACAGGCTCTTCAGCTACACTCCGCCGGAGTCCCTCGCGGTCTGCTTTGCGCCTAGCGCGGTCTGCCTGCGGCTCTTCGATGCTCGACGAGTGGCTCTTCGCCGCTATGCCTAAGGACGCACAGAGATCCAATGCCTCCTTGTTGCTGAGACCAAGCTCCTTTGCCAACTCATAGACGCGGATCCTAGAAACCAAGGCGCGCCTCACCAACCCTCAAGCCCAAGTTCCTTCCTGCCCGTCGGCAACTAAATACCTGCACTCACCACCTGCTCGCTCAAACCTCGCTCATTCCCTTGCCATCTGTCACCAGCCTTGCACGATCCAAGGCTCACTATTGACCGCCTTCGCATCTCACTGCTTGGCTGCCTACCGGCAAGGGTCTGGTATGACTCCATGTCCGACATCGACTGCCTCGGCTAATCCTTACCGCCTGCGTACGCGCGACCAGGCAACCGCACGAGCCGGGCACGCACCCGGGGTCGTCAGAAAGCCCCAGCCCCGAACCATCCTCGCACATTCCGCGGTCCGGGCCGGACCTCGTGCCGCGCACACACGGGCCTCTCCATTGTCGCACAACTGTGACCCTCCAGTGTCCCGCTCACCCGACCCGGTCGTCCGCAATGGCCGAACGTCCGTCACTGACGCCCATCCAGCCCAAGTGAACTCTCAAACAGTCAGCCTCGGCACGCACCACGCTGGCCCTCAGCGCTCTAGCAAAGGCACCATGCCTCGCAGCATTGTCGAGGCAACGCTTCGATCCGTTGCACAGCCAAGCGCCCCGGCCCGGTAGGGTTCTTCCAATCGCAAGCTCCCCGCTAGCGAGCCGCGCCACCCTTACGAGCTCGCCCACTGGGGCTCTGCGCCTGCATCCGATGCAAGTTCGAAACGTTTCGCGCTTTGGCTTGATCACACTCCCCCTGACTCAGGGAGGCCAGCCTCATCAACGCTTCCAGCGGCAGCGCCAGGCGCTCCCTCCGCCCCTTCTGCGGTTGATGCCGGCTCTAGCAATGCCCCGTCCGCACCGGCCTGGGTTCCATTGCCGTCCACCGGCAAGATCACCGCACCTGTTACTTCAGGAACCTCACCAGTCGCCTCTCGGCGCGACCACTCTTCCATGGAGGTTGTGGCGCCACCGCCAGCAGGCTGCCAGACCATCTCGCCGGTCTCGCTCTCCACCCATTCTCCCTCTGCCCAATCAGCTTCTGCGAAGCCGGCATCTTCCTCGGCCACCTGGCTCTCGGATCGAATATCGATTCTCCAGCCCGTGAGCCTCGCTGCAAGGCGAGCGTTCTGGCCTTCCTTGCCAATCGCGAGTGACAGCTGGAAATCATGGACCACCACAACCGCCAATCCGGTCACCTCGTCGAGACGGACCTCTTTTACGCGCGCAGGTTGAAGGGCCAGCTTCACGAACTCTTCCGGGTCCTCAGAGTACGGGATGACATCCACCTTCTCGCCCCTGAGCTCGTTCGTGACCATCCTCACACGAGACCCGCGTGAGCCAACACATGCGCCAACCGCGTCGACATTCGGATCGTTGGACCATACAGCAAGCTTGGTCCGATGCCCCGGCTCCCTCGCAGCGGCCTTGATCTCAACCACGCCACTCGACATCTCGGGCACCTCCAGTTCGAACAGACGCTTGATCAGTCCTGGATGACTCCTGCTCACCACAATCTGGGGGCCCTTGGTGGTCTTTCGCACCTCGACTATGTATGCCTTGAGCCGGGTTCCATGATCGTAGCGTTCAAAGGGAACCTGTTCCGCCTGAGGTAGTATGGCCTCGACCCGTCCCAGGTCTAGAAGCGTATAACGGTTATCGGTCTGCTGGACGATCCCCGTTACGATATCGCCCTCTCGCCCTGCGTACTCTTCGTACTTGACGTCCCGTTCAGCTTCCCGAAATCGCTGTAGGAGCACCTGCTTCGCTGTCTGAGCCGCAATGCGCCCGAAGTCGCTCGGGGTATCGTCCCACTCCCGGGTAACGTTGCCCTCTTCGTCCAACTCCTGGCCATACACCCTTATCTCGCCTGACTCCGGATCAATGGTCACGACAGCTTCCTCGGCAGACCCCGGCCGACGCTTGTATGCTGCGACTAACGCATTGGCGAGCGCGTCCAGGAGGGTGTCCACCGGGATCCCCTTGTCCTGGCCAATCTGCGTCAATGCGTCCAAGAACTCTACGTTCGCCATGTTCACACACATCCAGTTCTGCCCAAAGAGCAATAAAGTCCAACGGCATACCAGCTAGGCGCGTCCAGCCCATCTGCCCCGCTAGCGTTACGACCCGGCAAACCCTTCCCACACGGCCATCCGTTAGGGTCGCTCCCTACTATCATCGCGAGACCGCCGACCTGCCTGCCGATCTCTGCGCCGCTCACTGACCACGCTGACGAGGCCGAGCGAGCCGCACATGTCGCTCGGTCACACCCGCAGTTCGTAGCAGTGCAAGAGCGAATGCGCGGTCGATACCTGTTCGCACAGCGCTCGGACCCTGATCGCTTAGGGTTGACGCAAATCGTCTTCATTGCCACCTCCTTCTCCTCTCCCGCGGACCGAACCTCGCGACAAACCACGAAACCCGCGAAACGCCAGGTTGGCGCAGGTCGCGAAGCATCGAGCTGCCTTTGCCAAAATCAAAAGCGTGGGCTCTCCGCCCACGCTTCATCCACAACTTCAATCGAACGGCAGGGTAAGTATAGCAGCGCATCAGATCTTGACGTGTGGACGCGGAGCTGGCCCGCGCCGGGCGCACTCTACGTCGGAAAGGAACACACCTTTTAGTTCGCTCGGTGAGCGTCCGGATCCGCTCACACGCGAGCCGGAACCGCACGCTCGTTTCGTGTCAGGGCCCATAACACGGTATCGTCTAGATCGCATTGCGGACGTAGCTCAATGGTAGAGCCCCAGCCTTCCAAGCTGGTCATGCGGGTTCGATTCCCGTCGTCCGCTCTCGATGCCCGTATTCGAACTCGGGCACGCTGACGATGTCGTCGAAGGGCGGGCGGTACTCCTCGTGGCAGATCCGACCGTCCTTCACATCGAGCCGGGTGAACACGGCGGCGTTGAACTGGCGGCGGGTGCGCTCGCTGGCCATTCGGTAGGCGTCGCCGCAGCGGGTGGCGACGGTGGCGGCAAGCTCCAAGATCTCCTGCCACTCGGTGAGGTTGGCGTCGAGGTCGCCCAGGCGGTCCTTTGCGGTAGTGAGGTCGGCGCCGATGCGGGCCTGTTCGGCTTTGAGGGTGGGGACGTCGATGGCGCCGCCGTAGTAGGCGTCGAGCAGCTTGCGCCGTGCGGTCTCGGCCTTGGCGACCCGTCGGGTGAGCAGCTCCCGCTGGGTGACGTCGGCCCGCTGGCGCTCGATCACCTCGGCGGCGAGCTCCTCGCTCAGGCGCTCGGCCCAGGAGGCCGGCAGCTGGATGGACGCGTAGAGCTGCTCAACCTGGTCTTCGAGGTCGTCAGCTGCGATGCAGCGCTCCCGACAGGTGCCCTGGGGGTCGATCTTCTGGCCGAGGCAGAAGAAATACGTGTAGCGGCCCTTGGAGTGCTGGATCGACAGGTGCCGTCCGCACACCCCGCAGTGCAGGACGCCTTTCAAGTAGTGGGGGTGCTTGCGTTCGCGCGTCCCGCGCACCGAGCGGGCGGCGAGCAGCTCTTGGACCCGGCGAAAGGTCTCGGATGTGGTGAGCGGCTTGTGGAGGCCGGCGTGCTCGACCCCACCCCAACAGACGACGCCGGTGTGGATGGGGTTGGCGAGGATCTTGGCCAGACCCTGCCAGGTGATCGCCTTGAGGGGTCGGTCCCGCCGCCCCCGGTTGGTAAGGCCACGATGTCCCAGCTCGCCAGCCAGGCGGTGGAGGGTCCAGTTGCCGCTGGGGCGGGGAGGCCCCGGGGGGTTGGCTTCGACTGCTCCGGGCTCACCCAGGCCGCCTACCGGGTCGCCGGGGTCACGCTGCCCCGCACAGCGCAAGAGCAGTACGACGCGGGGCCGCTGGTGCCGGCGGGGGCGCCACTCCAGCCGGGCGACCTCGTCTTCTTCGGGCAGGGCCCGAGCGACGTTACCCACGTCGGCATCTACGTCGGCGTCCAGAAGGGCCAGGCAGTCATGGTCGACGCGCCCCACAGCGGCGCAGAGGTCCGCGTCGAACCGTTCCCGGACGTCGTCGGCCAGAGCTGGGGTGGCGAGCGCTACCTCGGTGCGACCGGGCCGTGACCGTTTCCTGCGATTGCAGCCTTGCTCGTTCTCGGTGGCGGGGGCCGGAGTACCTATCCGCCGTCGTCGACGATGTCGACGATCCCGCTCGGAGCTTCCAGGAGAGTGACGGTCCGGCGGGCTGCCTCGTCGACATGAATGCGGGGCGGGTCTGGTGGCGTAACCGGGTAGTAGGTGCCGGGCCCGAAGAACTGGCCGTAGCGAACGACGACGCCATCTGCGCCGAGCACCGTATGCTCGAGGAACTCCACTGCTCGACCACTGTCGCCAGGAAGCGACCAGGCGACACTCTGGGCAATCACCCGGCCACCGCAAGTGCACGCTGCATCGACAAGGTTCGTCGTCCCCTCGCGTCGCATCCGGCTGTTGGCCGCGGCCTGCTCGCGGACCTGTGCGGGGTCGTCGGGCAGGTCGGTGAGCTGGTGGATCACGACATCAGGGGAAAAGAGAGCCACGTCCCCGAGCAACGCGTCGCGCTCGAAGACGTCGCAGACGATTGGCTCGGCGCCGACGTGTCGTAACCAGTCGACCTTCCCCGGGGTGCGGGTCATTCCCGCGACGTCGTGACCCGCTTCGACGAGCAGCGGCACGAGCTGCCGGCCGATCACGCCGCTCGCACCTGCCACGAAGATCCGCACTGAACGATGCTACGTGCTCGGCGGCGGCCGACGGCGCCCCGGCACCACGCCGGTGCGGCCCGGTGTATCTCGACAGCTGCTCGGAGAAGGACGCGCCGGCGTGGTCGACATGGCCCGATGGGCCCGCTCGACGAGGAGTATGGTGAGGATCGCTCCGAGGGCGACGCCGATCAAGCCGCCGACCTGGCGGGCAGCGTTGAGCGTCCCCGAGGCGAGCCCTCCGCACTCGGGTGGTGCTGCCTCCATGACTGCCGTCGTGGCCGCCGGCATCACGAGCGACATGCCGAGCCCGGTGGCCACGAATGGGGCGACGAGCTCCCAGTAGGAGCTGTGGGCTCCAAAGAGGGCAAGGCTCGCCGCCCGGGGGATCGCCGAAGCGTTGGTGATGGTCGGGGTGTAGGAGCTGTGGGCTCCAAAGAGGGTAAGGCTCGCCAGACCCGCGCCCCCCACGACGAGGCCGACAAGCATCGGAAGCCTTGGCCCGCTGCGGGCCGTGATCCTCCCCGAGGCGGCCGAGCCGACGACCGCCATGGCCAGCTCGGGGGTGAGCGCCACCCCGGCCCGAAGCGGGGTGAAGCCCCGGAGCTCTTGGAGGTCGAGGCTCATCACGAACAACTCGCCGTAGAAGCCGAGGTTGATGAGCAGCCCCACGGCCGTGGCCGAGGAGAAGGTGGGTGAGGAGAACAGCCCCATCGCCAGCATGGGATGACCAACCCGGTGCTCGATGGCGATGAATGCGGTTCCGGCTACGACGAACGCGAGCAGGCCAATCGCCACCGCGGGCGAGGCCGAGGCCGATGCACCAGCCTCGATGAGCGCGACGGTGAGCCCGCCCAGACATGCGACACAGGCGATTGAACTTCCCCCCTTGGACCGGACACTCACCATGACAGGTATAGATGAAGGAGGCTGTTCCAATGAGTCCCAAGGTCCCCTTGCGGCGACGTCGCGAGGCTCGGAAACCCG
>JAJZXF010000136.1 GCA_021802485.1 Actinomycetes bacterium
CACCGACCGCAAGAGTATCCACAGGCTCGCTCAGTTCGCTCTAGCGGTCGCGTTCCTGCTCACAGCGAAGCTCATCGACTGGCGAAACCGCTGGTCACCGGCACCATCTCCTATCCGCTGAGCCTCTCAGCACATGGAAGGACGAAGGGTTCTTCCATGGGTCCAGGGTCGGTTTGATCAGCGCCTGCTGCTTCCTTCTGCCTGCTCGAATGCTCGGAGCGACAGGGCCTCGAGTTCGCTGACGAGGCGGTGGAGTCTCCGGGCATTGTCGAACCATGACTGGTAGTAGGCCTGCTGGTCCTCGGTGATCTTGCGGGTCACGGTCTTGCCCGCGACCGCCCGGGTCCAAGTGAGGTAGGGCCCGTGTAACACCGGTGGGTCGTCTCGACAGTGACACCCGGCTTTGCCACACGCAGTCGTGCGCCACACCAGGCTGCCCGGCAGGGCGAAGCCGATCTCGCCCAGCGAGGAAGCGATGCGCTCTTGGGCTCGTCGTTGTCGTGCGCCTGGCTCGGCCATCATCTCCTCCTTTGGGTATCCACGTCTGGTATGCTTGAAGTGTATACGCTTCAAGCATACGGATGCAATCATCGCAGAGGAGGTCACCGTGCCAAGACGCCAGATCTGCTACGGAGAACCCAGTGTCGAAAAAGCACTCGGGGCGCTCCCCGTCATCGCCGAGTTCTGCCGCCGCCTCGACATCGCCGGCATCGTCGACCGGGCCTGCCCGGTGCGCGACATCGCCTATGTGACCCATGGCCAGGTGATCGAGGCCCTGGTGACCAACCGGCTGACCTCCCCCACCCCGCTCGTCCATGTGGATGACTGGGCACGGGTGTGGGCGGTCGAAGAGGTGTTCGATCTCACGCCCGAAGTCTTAAACGACGACCGCATCGGCCGGGCGCTCGACGCGGTCGCCCCCGAGCTCGCTGGCATCGTCGGTTCCATCGGAGCCAAAGCGATCACCGGCTTCGGTGTCGACGTTGCCCGCATCCACTGGGACATGACCTCGATCAGCCTCTACGGCACCTACCGCTCGCCTGAGCCCGACTTCATCGAGCCCCGCTTCGGGCACCCCAAGGACCGCAGGCCCGACCTGTTGCAGGTCCAGGCAGGCCTCGCGGTCAGCGCAGACGGAGGCATCCCGATCTGGCATCAGGCCTATGACGGAGGGGCCGGTGAGGTCGCCCAGGTCGTCCCGGCAATGGAGGCACTCTCCAAGCTCGCCGGCGAGCGGCGGTTTTTGATGGTCGGGGACTCCAAACTGGTGTCCTACCCGAACCTTACGGCGATCATCGACGCCGAAGTGACCTTCATCGCCCCTGCCTCGAAGGCCTATGTCGGTGCTGAGATACTGGCCGCCTGCAGCTTCGACGGCGCCCTCCCCGTCGACTACGTAGCGGAGCGCGATGCCGGCAAGGCGGAACAGGACCGGGGCTCCTACCGGGTGTCAGAGGACACCATGGTCATCAAAGGCAGAAAAACCTCCGAACCCGATCTTCATCTGCGCCGGATCTTCGTATGGTCGAGCGCCCGGGCCAGTGCCGCCGCGAAAGCCCGGGAGAAGAAGCTGACACGAGCCACAGGCGATCTCGAGCGCCTCGGGCGGGGACTCGGGGGTCGGTACTACCGAAGCGAGAAGCAGGTCATCGAACGGATCGCGGTGATCACCCGGGAGCGCCGGGTGAAGGCCAGTCTGCGAACGACCGTTGGCAACGACCCGGAGACGACCAGGCCCACCTTGGAGTGGCACTTCGACGAGGCCGCTCTCGCCGTCGAGGCGGCCACTGACGGGTGGTACGCGCTGCTCACCAATCTCGGCCCCGAGGTCAGCACCGCGGACGTGCTCCGCAACTACAAAGGCCAAGAGGCGGCGGAACGGCGCTATTCCAACTTCAAAGGCCCGATCGCCGTCGCACCGATGTTCTTGAAAAACAATCGGCGCATCGAGGCGCTCATCAGCGTTATCTGTCTGGCGTTGCTCATCTTCAGCCTCGTTGAACGGGCCGTGCGCCAAGCGCTCAGCCCCGCGGTCAAGCTCGCCGGGTTGTGGGCGCGACAGCCAGCCAAGCCCACCGGCCGGCTCATCTTCATCGCCCTGTCCCGCCTACGGCTGATACCCGCCGGCGCAACCAAGCCAGCCGAGATCCCAAGACCGCCACCGCTGCAAGCCCGAATCCTCGAACTGCTCGGCGTCGATCCACGCAGACCTCGCTGAAAAGTCGCAGATCATGAGCATCAAGACAACAGCCCTCCATGTGCTGATAGCCCGGCTAGCCCGGAAACTCCCGCTAGCGAAGACATCGCCTCTGCCAGCATAACTGTCAGAGGCGGATAGGAAGCGCATCCAGGTGGACATTCTCGATCCAGGGTGCCCACTTAGATGCGTTGCTGGACCTCCGCTAGTGTCCCCGATCACTGTCAAGCTACTTGCGATACAACGCCCTAACAGTTCCCCCCGGCGGATTTGGTGAGGCGCGCGAACTCCTTCATGTCGATCTTGTTCATATCGATCTTGGACATGTTGGCCTCGGAGTCGGTCGCGCGAGCCTGTTCGACAGCCTTATAAGCCCGGTCCCATATCGACTCGTTCTGCTCTTGTGTTTTCTTGTTCTTACTCACGGGATACCTCCTGCGGCGCAGTAACAATCATAGTCGTTACGATGAGAATGACGGCGAGCGCCAGCGCAAAGGCAGCCAAGATGACGAGAGCTCCTTTTGCCCGCAGGCGTTTATCGTTCCTCTTTGCCGCCGCCACGTCGGCGAAGAGCAGGACGTCCAAGGTCCGACCGACATCCACGGTGTCCAAGATCCGCTCCAAGAGGTGGTCTATGTCTACCGGTTCACGGCCAGGGCGCCGAGTGGCAAGTGCTACAACCGCCAAGACGGCCGACAGCCCGGCGGCAGAGATGCCAGCTAGCCCCACAGATTGGACGGTGAGTCCAGGGACGATTCCCGCAAGGGTGGTTTCAACACCAGCGAGACCAGCCAGGGCACCTGAGGCCGAGTTCAGCGAGTCGGAGCGGGAAAGCTGATCTGCCAACAGTGACAAGATAGCAGCCTGTGCAATCTCATATCGTTGCTGGCTGTCTGAAGTATCCTGTACCATGTCTAGCACTATACACACTTGTGATGTACTTATAAATCTCCCCACCCTCACGGTCAGGGCTTGTGGCGCTGAAGCTCGGTCGGAGTTGTTTAGCGGCGCGCACATTGCATGACCGCGACCAATAGTGGTAACGGTTTTCAAGCTGACGAGAACGTTGGTTCGCCCTTCGCTTCGCTTCTGTCTCGCAGAAGTCCTAGATCTTCTTGGGGGCCGGAACTCGTGACATTGTGACAAGTTTCAAATGACGCGATGATGGACGACGAGAAGGGTTTGCGTCGTCCCACCTGGAGTTACGGCCTAACGGCGCCAGTGATCGGCGAACGGTGCTCCTTCTGCGAGACGAGAGGGTTGTGCAGCCCACGGTTTCGCGCGCCCTGTTGGGGGGGAGGCCGGGAGGGGGTCTGACCTCCTCCCGCTAATGTAGTGTCTCGCAAATAAACGGGGATTGTGGTGATGCACGTCCAACCCGGCCACCCGATCATGGATCTGTTCCATTCCTGTCTCCTTTCCGATGATGTTTATGACCGACCCGCAGGGGAGGGACCTTGGTGAAAACCGAATCTGGGGTTCGTGCTCGTAGCGACAATCCGAGGTCCCGCGGCCCTGCAGCAGCACCAGACTTGTTGCGGGTTCAACCGCACTCCATTATTGAGACGGTGACCGCGCCCGGCGAGCCAAGCACCAGCATTTCATCTTTCCGGGTGGGCGCCCCGCTCATGCAGCCTTATTGAACAACGTCAACAACTTCACATAACCAAAGACTTCACATCAGACGAAAAGAGCCAGATCCAGGCGCTGGACCGCACTCAGGCGAGCCTGCCAATGAAGAAGGGCAGGGCCGCCAAGATGACCCATGACTACTCACGCAACGGCACCACCACGCTGGAGGTGTTCACGACTCCTATCTATATCCCGCGCCGGGTGTTCGAACTACTTGGCACCCCGACACCACTTCGGCTCACGTAGCAAGAACGCTCCACTCGGAACAGGCGGCTCTGCTGGTAGGGAGCCCATCGATTCCCCATTGCCGCCCGGGCACCACTATGAAGCGAGGGTATACATTCCGCGGACCCCTATCCAGCCAGAACCGTTGGGCGAGTCCACGACGATCTGGAAGTTGTGTTGGAACCCAACACCTGTAGGGGGTGAGTAGTACATACCGCGGGGGCCGCCTCCATATGGAGCATTTGGGGTCCAGCCGAAGGCAGGGGTGTTGATCCAGCAGCATCCGCCACCTGCTCCCTCGTACCATGCCTGTGTCCCATCAGCGTACAGCCATGTTTGGACGGGTTGGCCGTTCATGCTGGTAACTTCGAACGAGAGAATCTTCCCGGATCCGGAGATGTTCACCGGGGTCAGCTGGTTGCCGTTGCTCCAGACCGCGGTGTAAAAAAAACGAGGGGACTGCGTCGGCGTGTTCACGTTCACGGTAGGTTGGTTGCCGATGTTCACGGTCGGCTGGTTGGTCACGGCTACGTTCACTGGTGGCAACAGTGAGGTGTGCGAGACATGGGCGCTTGCGGATGGCGCTCCGATAGCGACCGCCGTGCCAAGACCTCCGGCGAGCATGAACACTGCGCCTGCGATCAGCCCCGCGAGTCCCGAATGACCTGCTACGTGCCAAGCATGTCGCACCATGAATATCCTCCTCCAATGGCTCTGTCGCACGGCAACCTAAAGTCACCTTCGACCATTCCGATTGTCTAACCCCCTCCGGGGGCAAAGACAAGTCACCAAGCGAGGTGTGGGGAGGCTTTATGGCAACACTGTATGGGCGCGCTGCGAGTGTCATTGTGCAAGCGCAACCTCGGGCTCTAGGAGACTCCTGAAGTAGAGGTGCCTCGGCGGCCCAGAGGGCCGCTGGATAGCGTGGAGAACGCCCGACAGGGGTTATGGGGAGCTGTCGGGGAACCGATACTGTCGTTTCGCCCCTCGAATCCCGATGTCCCCTGTCCTTTTCAGGGGTTTTCGGGCGTGAG
>JAJZXF010000137.1 GCA_021802485.1 Actinomycetes bacterium
AGGAGGCTGCGGCCGCCGCGCTCGACGATGACGAGCACGTTCGCGCCCAACGGCGGGAGTACCGGAAGCGCTTGGAGCGATTCATTCAAATCCTATTAAGCATTGGAGTCCCTGCAACCCTGCCAGAGGGGGGCTTCTACCTGTGGGTGAAGGCTGAGGGCACAAGAGAGCTTCCAGGGGATAGCGTTGGTGTCGAAGGTGAAGAGAACGCCCTTGCCAGAGGGGGTGGATGGGTGCTTGCCCGCAGTCTCGCACGACAGCTCGGAGTGCTTGTGGCGCCAGGTGATCTTTACGGTCCACCCGGTGCTGGATACGTTCGAATTGCAATGGTCCAGCCGATGGAGCGCTTGGACCTCGTCGCGGGCAGGGCCGCGCTTCGACCTGGTAGCTTCGGAGCGTGGCAGACCTAGAGGATCAGATCAACGAATTGTTCGAGCGGGCTGGCGAACTCGGTCCTGAAGATGTGGACGCGAAGGCCTTGGCTGACGAAGCAGTAGGCCTTCTTGATTCCGGGGAAGCGAGGGTCGCTGAGGTGGATGTGGCTACCGGGCAGGTGGTGGTCCATGAGTGGCTGAAGAAAGCAGTCTTGCTCGAATTTAGGCTATGTGGAGTTCGTAGCGAAGAGGTTGGCCCGTTCGAGTATGCAGACAAGTTGCCACTAAAGAAGGGATTCGAGCGCGCTGGCGTTCGCGTCGTCCCCGGTGCATCAGCGCGGTGGGGCTCATTCCTGGATCGGGGGGTGATCCTGATGCCGAGCTACGTCAACATCGGTGCCCGGGTTGGATCTCAGACCATGGTGGATACGTGGGCGACCGTGGGATCCTGTGCACAGATAGGAGCTGATGTACACCTTGCTGGAGGTGTCGGCATTGGCGGCGTGCTGGAACCCCCGCAGGCTGCACCGGTTGTGGTCGGCGACAAGGCCTTTATAGGCAGCCGCTGCATGATCACGGATGGGGCGCGGGTTGGCGAGGGATCGGTGCTCGGAGCAGGGGTAATTCTCAATCCATCGATTCCCGTGGTCGACGCGGAGACTGGGCAGGAGTTGAGTCGCGGCGTGGTTCCTGACTGGTGCGTAGCGGTCTCAGCGTCTCGAAGGCGTGAGTTCCCCGGAGGCGAGTTCTTCCTGCCATGCGTGCTCGTGATCAGGAGGCTGGACGAGGGGGAAACCCTTGACAAGGTTCGCCTGAACAACATCCTGCGTAGCCACGGTGTGCCCACCTGAGTTGCGACGTCGTGGTGACGCTTGGCCAGGCTCGAGCCCCGCGCACGGTGATGAGCCAAATGCGGCCGCAACCCCCTTTACGCAAGCGCAGGGTCAAGGCCGCTGATAAGACAAGTACGCGCCTATCCCAGGAACTATTACACCCCTGGAGTCGTATCGATCATATGGTCACAATACCGAGTAGCCCGCCAGCAAGCCGTGATGTCGTACGCGCAGCCATTGTTCCCGTCACCTTGTCAGGAGCCGACTACCGGCGAGCCCACGACGCTCACCACATTGCAGCTGGTCTATGGGACCAAGAGGTCGACTGGGTACATGGGGAGTGGAAAGCGAAGCACAACCCAGGCAAGTACGACATCCGAGCGTTCCTCACCTCGATTCCACGAGAACAGCGCCCGCTTCATGCTCACAGTACCGAGGCGATCGGATACGACCTCTACGAAGCGATCAAGACCTCTCGCACCAATCGCAAGAATGGCATGAGAGTGCGTTCTTCCTGGCGGAAGAAGAACTACAGACCGCTATCGTTCTCAAAGCACTTTGGCTGGAGGGTGCGGCCAGATCGCAAGCTCAACCTGTCTCTTGGACGAGCCATACCTGGCATCGTGTTGGCATTGCCAAACGTGGAGGACCCTGTAGGTGCTGAGCCTGTCGCCCCTGAACTCTGGAGCGAGATCCAGCTCTGCTGGGACCAGGACAACCGGCAGTTCTCACTGCATATCCCCTACACGTCAAGTCGCTCGGTCTCTACCGGCGAGAACGTCACAGCTATAGACGAAGGCATCATCAATCCAATGGCACTTGCGACTTGGGTGGACGAGAAAACCATAGACGTCACCATCATCAACGGCCGCGAAGCACGTGCGATCAAGAGACAGCGGAACAAGGCTACGGGTGCGCTCCAGAGGAAGCTTTCCAAGACCAAGAACGGCTCTCGCAAGCACCACGGGCTCTCTGCAGCAACCAAACGCATCAAGGGCAAGGCCCGCTTGCAACTCAGAGACCTTGACCACCAGGTTGCAAGGAAAGCAGCGAATCACGTCATAGCTCACAAGACCGGACGCCTCGTTGTAGGAGATGTCCGTGGCATCGAGCACAAGACCAAGCAGAGGCGTCGCATCGGGCGCTCATCTCGCCAACAGCTCTTGCAGTTCTCGAGAGGAATTGAGGTGCGCTACCTCGCGGAGAAGACCGGACTCGACATCGAGTACCTGAACGAGTCCGGGTCCACCAAGACCTGTCCTGTGTGTGCAGCACGCAACCGACCATCTGGGCGGGACTACCGGTGCAAGGTGTGCAACTTCACCTGTCACCAAGACGCACTAGGAGCGATCAACATCCTCCAGGAGGCGATACATGGGGACTACGTCCCTATGGGAGCGGGTGTAGTCATCCGCGTCACGTATCTCCGGGCTGTCAAACGCTGGTCACCTAACCAGCGCAACACACACCGTATGGTGCAGTGCCGAAAGGCCATAACCCCAAGTAGTGCCCAGAACCAGGCCTCGGCGGGGGAGACCCTGTCTAGCAAGGCGAAACTAGCAAACTCATCCATCAGCTCTTTGGGGCGAGTTCCGTTGGTCGCGGTAGCGTGATGTGCGCGATGCGAGGCAAACCAAGCCAGACCGCAGGGTCGAAAGCCCCGTCCGCCATGGCGGGCGAGGTTCACCTAGGTCGGCAGTTGCTGGACTTTGCTGGTGAGCTCGTTGGGATACCTTCGCCCAGCGGTCAGGAGTCAGATATAGCAAACTTTGTGGAGTCATTCCTGAACGGGTGCCCAAAGCTGGAGGTCGTGCGGATCGGGGACAATGTGCTAGCGCGCACAAAGGGCGCTCGGACGAGTCGGGTCCTGCTTGCCGGACATCTTGACACCGTTCCCGCGACTCGCGACCTGGTTGGAGCGCACGTGTCGGATGGGGTGCTGGAGGGCCTCGGGGCTGTGGACATGAAGGCCGGGTTGGCGGTCCTACTCGCGCTCATTAGGGAGGCGGAGTCCGCAGCGATGGAGGTGACGGCGGTTTTCTATGTTTGCGAGGAGGTCGAGCGAGCCCGCAATGGGCTGGTTGCTCTCTCTAGGCAACGCCCCGACCTTCTTGAGTGCGATGCCGCTGTGCTTGCCGAGCCGACGGGTGGTTCTGTCGAGGCAGGTTGTCAGGGAACGCTCAGGCTGTCCGTCACGCTTGCCGGGCGCAGAGCGCATACGGCGCGTCCATGGGGCGGGGTGAACGCAGCTCATCGACTGGGTCGCATGCTCAGTGTGCTGGACGCTCACACCTGTAGAAGTGTGAGCCTGGATGGTTGCGAGTTCATCGAGTCGCTCCAGGCAGTTCATGTACAGGCGGGTATCGCGGGCAATGTAGTGCCCGACTCAGCTGTGGTCGTGGTCAACCATCGGTTTGCGCCGGATCGCACCGCGCAAGATGCCATCGATCACGTACGCGAGGTCCTTGCCAGCGGTGGCTTTGACGAGTCGGTGGGGGACCAGCTGGCTGTGGTGGATCTTGCTGAGGGTGCCAAGCCCTTTCTCGACTCGTGGTTGCTCCGCTCGCTGGTCACTGCAAGTGGTCGTGTTCCCCGGGCCAAGCTCGGCTGGACGGATGTAGCGTTCTTTGCCAGCAGAGGGACGCCAGCTGCCAACTTTGGACCTGGAGATCCCTCGCTTGCTCACAGCGCGGCCGAGCGGGTGACGGCAGGAGAGATCTACGAGGTCTACATGACGCTGCGTGACGTGCTTGGCATCAGCCGAGAAACGCCTCTGCAACTTCGTGGATAAGCGACATGTCGAGAGTTTTCGGCGCTGACAGAGCAGTGGTGATGGGTACCCGTTCGATCCTGCCGGCCTGAAGAGCCACCATGACATGAAAGTCCCGGTCATGGCACGCTTCGATTGCCTCCACCCCGAACCTTGTGGCTAGAACCCGATCGAAGGCTGTCGGAGTTCCTCCCCTCTGTATGTGACCGAGTATGGTGACCCTGGACTCGATTCCCGTGCGTCGCTCGATCTCCTGTGCAACAAGGCTGCTGATCCCGCCGAGGCGTTCGTGACCGAACTGGTCAGTGCGTACATCGCTATTACCTTGTGCGCCGCCGTCTTGCACAGAACCCCCCAGAATATCCGTGCTCTGCGCATTCGTGGCGGGCGATGCGCCTTCAGCCACGACGACTATTGACGAGAACAGCCCGCTTGCATGGCGTCGCTCGATACGCGTGCAAATCGCAGCGATGTCAAAGGGCTCCTCGGGTACGAGGATCTCGGCAGCACCCCCCGCAATGCCAGCATGGATCGCGATCCAGCCTGCATTGCGCCCCATGACCTCGCAGACGATCACGCGATGGTGCGACTCGGCCGTTGTACGGAGCCTGTCTATAGCGTCGGTTGCGGTCTGAACAGCGGTCTGGAAGCCGAACGTCACTTCCGTGCCCGCGATGTCATTATCAATTGTCTTCGGGACTCCTACGACCGGAAGTGCTACCGAATCCGCGAGTCTTGCCGCGACGCCAAGAGTGTCCTCGCCGCCGATTGCGATGACAGCGTCCAGGCGCTCAGCATTGAAAGTGGCTGCTACGCGTTCTGGGCCCTCCTCCTGGCTGAAGGGGTTGGTGCGGGACGAACCGAGGATCGTCCCGCCGAGAGGTAGGATGTCCCGGCAGCGCTCGGAGTCGAGTGGCATGGTATTGCGTTGGAGCATGCCTCTCCATCCGTCAGTAAAGCCTACGAACTCATCTCCGTAGGAGACTGCTCCCTTGATGACCGCTGCTCTAATAACAGCGTTCAGGCCTGGACAGTCACCACCTCCGGTTAGGATGCCAATTCGCATGGCGCTATTAG
>JAJZXF010000138.1 GCA_021802485.1 Actinomycetes bacterium
CGCTGACTCACCGGTGAGCGCTGACTCATCGACCTCCAAGGACGAGACGCCAAGAAGCCGGCAGTCCGCAGGCACCACCTCGCCGCTACAGAGCAGGACCACGTCGCCAGCAACGAGCTCCTCTGCCCTGACCCGAACTTCTCGGCCATCTCGCAGGACGCGAACCTGCACTGCGACACGCCTCGCAAGGCGAGCTATCGAGCGTTCTGTTGCAAAGCGCTGGCCACCGGACAACGCTGCGTTGACGGCAAGCACTCCTGCGACCAGCGCTCCGTCCACAAGCGAACCTACAGCGGCTGAAAGCCCCGCACCCACCGCGAGTACCGGGGTCAGTGGGTTTGCCAGCTCGGCAGCGACCGCACCAACCAGGCCCCTTGCCCCAGAGGGGCCATCGACACTCTCGTTGCTGGCCCGCCCGTCAAGCTCGAGCAACCTCAGCCGGCGGCGAGCCTCACCAGATGTGAGCCCGGACTCTGACGAGGCGAGCTCCGCAATCGCTTGCTCCCGACTCATTTCATGCCACTGGCGGTTATCAACCACTACGAGATCCGGCTTCCGTGACACGCAAACTGCTGACCAGTACCCGGCTGCCTGAGCTATCAAAGCCGAACCGTTGACCGGGACCATGGCCCTGTTCGAGGCACCCTTTCCCGGCCCAAGCACCGCAGCAGCTGCTCCAATGCTCGATCCAGCACCGGCAAGCGACACACTGCGCTTCGCTACGTCGCGTGCGGCAACGGTTGCCTCGACGACTAGCGCCGCCTGCACGAGCCCCGGACCGCAGAAGATGTGTGCGCCCCACGGACCATGGCTCGCGTGCCCGATTATGCCAATGCCGCAGTCCGCTGCCTGAAGGCCGGCATGTGACAATCCAGATATCACAAGCACACCCCTCGACTCCGCCTGCAGCGAACGCACCGACTCCGCGAGCCGAGAACCACCCGACACCACGCGGTCAGCGTTGAGCATCTCACCAACACCAGAGCTCCTGCCCGCCACGACGAGCACGTGACCCGCATCGCGGATCGTAGCCGCCAGCCCCTGTGCGAAGCCGTCAAGCTCCACCACCCCATCACCCGATCGCTCTGCGATCAGCACGCTCGCGTCAAGCACCACCGTGTCTATCCGATCCAAACGGCGCAACACCGATGAATCCATGACAATTGCCCCTCGCTCTGCAAGTACCCGGTCCAGCTGGGCAGCAAACGCCTCGCGACCGAGCCGGGCAGCTTTGGGCACCCCTGCGAGAAGCGCATTGCCTGCACGGCGCGGATCCCTCGTGGCAGCGAGCACGACGCCAAAAGCACCCAGCGCCGCTAGTGAAACCCGGTCACCGTAGCGTTCGATGGGCCCCTTGGGAAGTGCAACGGGCCTCTTTGGGACATGATCGGCCAACAACGGACCAGACTGCGAGCGGTCGTGCAACTCGGGCTCACGCCGCGTCCATTCAGCCCTTCGGACAACCTGCTCCCGCGCGAGCCCAGCGCGATGGCCGATGTCAACGAGCAAGCCGAGTGGGCCCTGAGATATCGCCTGGGTCATCGCGCTAGCAAGTGAAAGGCTTAGATCCGCTGCGGGCCGACCCAGCCTGTTCTCAACTACCCTTCGCAACCGTGGATCGGTATCTACGAACGCTATCGCTGCCGCGACCTCGCCAGGAAACGGCGTAGCCCTCAGAACGCGTCCAAAGATGCTGACGCCGAGGCCAAGCACATCCGCCCCCAATGCGACCAGATCTCGCTGGAGAGGCTCAGGGTCCCCAGGATGCTCCGGGCGCGACGCAGGGAACTGCTCACCGTGCGCGCCGTGGGCGTCTTCTACGGCCTCGATCACGTCGACGAGATCTCCGACATCGACGCCGTCGCCGTCGTAGGCTGCGACCACCCTCCCCGCAATAACGTTTACCTCTGCCCAGTGAACCCCCTCCAGCGCCGAGAGTGCCTGCTCGAGCCGTTGCACGAACTGCTCGGGGTCCGGCCGGTCTACTCCGCGAACCTCGATGTGAGCACGTCCATTGCCAGTCCACACACGGCGCCGGCGGCGCCCCGGGCGGGTGATCCGGGAAACGAGGCCAGCAACCGGGCCTATGGGATTCGGTAGAATCACCTTGAGGTGGTCAGCGCTTCGACCTCGCTCTGCTAGCAACCACGACCGCGGCGCCAGCAACCAGCGCTACGGGCCAGTCGATGACATCCGCAACCGCGAGCGCTCCCAATGCGACGTAAAATCCCAGATTCTCCGAGACCGGAAGGGGCAGCCTGATGCCAACTACCGGCAGCCGGAGAGAGCGGCAACCAGCGCTACGGACTACTGGCCCATGTCCTTCCTGCTCCCCTCCCTTCGTCGCGTCAGGGGCACCTGGGACCGGGTTCCCCTCCTCTTGTTTGACTGAAACGTTCTGTGGTGCCTTTGCCGGCATCATCCGTCACCTCCTCGGGTCCACAGGGACCCGTTAGCCGTGTCATCAGCCTATATATTTATTCTCGCCCGCGCCGACCGCCCTTAGTGGACTCGGAGATCACAACAACGAGTGCCGATCCAGTGGCTCGACGCCAGCGAGTGCAAGAGCGAGGCAGGCCAGCGGTAATCGTGCTCATGCGCTCGAAGCACGCAAGTCGCAATGCAGAGCCCCGCTACTGCCCCAAGAGGCCGCGCGGATAGGAGAACAGGCCTCTTACGAGGGAGTTTATTGCAGGAAGCCGGGTGCTCGGCATTCACGGCGCCGCAGGGAGAAGGCTCGAAGGCAGCTCTCGAATAGGGTGGCTTACCCAGACATGACATCCAAATATATAGCTCTGCACTGAAAGCCTGTCCTGGTGCCGCGTCGTTTGTTGCACGCAACTCAGCTGATCGGCTCGCTAGTACTGCTGTTCACTGGCCCTAGTTCCGTATCCGCTGAGCCTCTCAGCTGTCGGGCAATGCGCAGCCCTGCGTGAGCCACCGCGCACGAGACGCAAACCCATTATCGCGATCCTGAGGGACCTCCAGACGGGACCGCCAGGTGTGGTTCTGTAGAAACAGCTGCTAGGAGACCTCGTCCAGAAGTGTGAGCAGATCGTCCGCATGCTCTTCCTCGATCGCAAGGATATCCTCGATCATTCGCCGTGTAGTCGGGTCATTTTCGCCGATCCAACGGATAATCTCCTGGTAGGAAGCGATCGCGACGCGCTCTGCGACCAGGTCCTCTTTGATCATGTCAGCGAGGTCGCGCCCCACGACATACTCTGAGTGGCTCCGCTCTGCAAGCGTAGCGGGGTTGAAGTCCGGCTCACCTTGCAATTGCACGATCCGGGCGGCGACCATCTCTGCGTGGCGTTGCTCCTCGGTTGCGTGCTGAAGGAACTCCTGGGCAACCGGCGCGGAACCAATTCCTTGAGCCATGTAGTAGTGACGCTTGTAACGCAGAACGCACACAAGCTCGGTCGCGAGGACCTCGTTCAGGACTTCGAGGAGCCGAGGCCTGTCCGCGTGATAGGCCTCGGTAATCGGCCCCTGGTCTAGGTGCGCTCGTGCGTTCCTGCGAAGGGTCTCGACATCACTCAGATGGTCATCCATCGGCACATGCTAGCCCACGCACGCTCAAGCAAGCGTCTGGTCCGGATCCACGCGAGAATTACAGGCCCCGTTGGCAGCGGCATTGGCTTCTCGGGCACAAGTCCGAGCTTCCAGGTTTGGGTAGATATTCAGGATCTGCGAGTTCCAAGAGCCAATAAGCAACAGCGGAGTACCGCGAGGCCCTATTATCAAGTATGTGGAAGCTGCGTTCTTCGACCTTGACAAGACGGTGATCGCGAGAGCCTCGGTGGCCGCGTTCGGCAAGCCGTTCTACGACGACGGGCTCATATCGCGTTCGACGATCCTTAAAATGCTCTATACCCAGCTGATATACCTGCAATTGGGTGCAGGGGAAGAGAAGCTTGCCCGGATCCGGGACTCCATGCTCTCGCTCACGAAAGGATGGGATCAAGAGCGCGTCAGACAACTCGTGCGGGAAACACTCAGCGAGGTCGTGGACCCGATCATATTCCCCGAGGCGCTGGAGTTGATCGAGACGCACCATCAAGCGGGCAGGAAAGTCTTCTTTGTCTCTGCCTCGCCTGAAGAAATAGTGTCACCGCTTGCCGACTACCTCGGAGCAGACGGCTGCATCGCCAGCCGGGCGCGCCTTGACGAAGATGGTCGCTACACCGGCGAGATGGACTATTACGCTTACGGCCCGTCCAAAGCGGAGGCTATCAGGGACCTTGCACGGATAGATGGAATCAATCTCGCGGAGTCCTACGCTTACAGCGACTCGCTCACAGACCTTCCCATGCTGGAGGCGGTGGGTCATCCAGTGGCCGTCAACCCTGATCGCGGCCTGTCAATTGTTGCCCGGGACAGGAACTGGGAGACGAGCGAGTTCCACATCCCGAGCAAGCGGGGACAACACTTCGTATCTCCGAGCTGGGTTGCTGCGAGCGCAACCGTGATCGCGCTCGCGGGCTTGAGCGTGCTCATCGCACGTCGCAACCTCGCAGCCCGAAGGCACCCTTCTGGCCTTAGCCTGGCGTGAAGGTGCCCTCACGGACGGGGTTTGCGTCCGAATTCCAGTCAAGGTGGTCGGGGGCACTTGACTAGGGGGGTAGACTATGCACGCGGGGCTCTGCGCACACGCAGGGTCGGGTACGCTGTATGGATATGCGGCATTTTCCGCCAGTTGACTTCTTGGTGACCTCTCAAAGTGATGTGATCGAGTTGCGCTAGGCGGTTATTGCAGTGACTTGCAGGGCTCGAGTGCTCCGAAAAGTCTGTAGATCGGCAAAGCGGGGACAAGGAACGCGACGATGGTCAATGGACGCATGGATTGGGCAGCCTGCGGTCCACGGCCAGGTTAAAAGAAGGGTTTGAATTCTTGGCGAAAGAGCGTTTGGAACGTGACGAGGAAGATCTGGTACGGCTCTACCTCACTGACATTGGCCAGTACCCGCTTCTCACAAAGAACGACGAGGTGGATCTGGCACAAGCAATCGAGGTGCGCATCACGGCAGAATAGG
>JAJZXF010000039.1 GCA_021802485.1 Actinomycetes bacterium
GCAACCATCCCTGCACCGGCACCCGCCGGTGGTTCGCTTACGGCATCGGAGGCGGCGTAATGCCTTCGACGAGACAGCCAGGGAGACACGTCGGAATCCCATGGCTTTAGCCGTGGGAGGAGGTCAAGCTCTGAGCATCGAGGCGGTCGCGCAGTTTGAGCCCGCGCTGTTCGGACTCCTTTATGAATCGGTCGAAGAAGACCAGGGCCTGTCGATAGCGAAGTGCCTGGTCAGCTCCGGCGTATGGAGCGGGGTAACCAGTTAGCTTGCAGCACTTCGTGAAGACCCTGGCGGAGACCGGAGGGTATCGGTGGGCGTCCACGCCGAGGAAAAAGAACGACAGCACGCGGAGCAGGTCAGCACCCGAAAGAAGGCCGCTTGGCAGCTGATCGATGAAACCCTTGAGCTTCGTGATCAGAGAAACATCCGACCGTTGGACGACGACGAGCATGTCCCGTCCTTCTGCGAGGTGCTCCTTCCACCAGCGCAGGAGATTGTCCCAGGCTTGCCAGCGCACCAGGTTGGTCCCCTTGAGGGCCGCCTCGGCCAACGGAAACCACTCGGATGAATCCGACGCCGCGGCTTGGAGTGCTTCGGCGACGCGTCGGGCGTCTGCGATCTTGTAGTCGTACTCCCAGGCATCGAACCCGGACCAGTTATGGATCCTCTTTGCCCAGCCGATAAACTCGTCCCAGGGCTTCTTCTCCGTGGCGACGGGATCCCAGATGGGCGTGATCTCTGGGTCGTAGAAGGAGAACGCGGCGCCGTAGCATCCTGACAGCAACTCTCGAATCGCCAATAAGTCTCGGTCGACGTCACCGGTCGGCTCACTGAGACGACTCTGGAAGGCATCTCAGATCCGGACCTCTTGCTCCCGGGACACGATGTCCTCGAACACGTCGGGGAAGACGAGGTGCAGAAGTGCTTCGCGCTGGGCGTAGGCGCTTTCGATCGGGACGTCATACAGGACCAACTTGAACCGCCACGGGTCGCCGAGAGCCTCAACACGCTCCTCCTCCCGCAGCGTCTTCCACTGGCGGACGAAGGCGATCACAAAGGCGAGTTGGACCCATCTCCAGGTCTTGAACGCGAGACCCGTTGCTGCGATGCCGTGGGCAAGGGCCTGGTCGAGGAATTCGGGCACGGTAGCGGGCTGCTTCATCCACGACAAGACGCTCTTGACGGACAAGCTCTTGGTGGATCCGCTGGTGTCATCGACCACGAGGAGGCTCACGAAAGTCACCTCGGCCATCAGCTGGATCGTTTCGTCAGGTGCACCATCGAGTTGTCGTTTCAGTTTCGTCTCGAACCCCGCCCCCGAGGCCTCGGGTCGAAGGTTGTAGCGCTCGAAGAGGTCATCCAGGTTCTCCGCCGACCAAATGGCCGAGCCCGGAGAAAACAAGGAGTCGTTCCCTTCAAGGGCTACCTCAACCCAGCGTGATGCTGCCGCGTAGACGTCACCCGCGCTGGGCTCCTTCATCGATCATGCCCCGCATCTTCTGGTTTTCGGGCCTTCGTCGTCCCTTTGGTCAAGCTCGTAGCCATCGGAGCGCGTCAGCGCCGTCGCGGGCCCAATCCGACAGCGCGGACGAACTTGTTGATCTTGCGATTGCCCTCGCGGTAGATGACTCGCCGAGCCTGGCGCTCCAGCTCGCCTTCGGACCCGCCTGCGAGTCCCGCCCTTCGGTAGCCGTGCTCGAAGGCCTCGACGTTGCCGAGGTCGCGGGCGAAGCGATACAGCTGGGAGCGGGTGGTGCTCACGCCGGAACCTCCTCTTTCGCCAGGCGATCCGCCAGGATCACGCTCTCGACAATGGCCCGCAACTCCTCGGGGTCCTCCGTCGCCTCCATCCGGGCCAGCTCGGTCGCGGGAATGCGAGCGCAACCGAGCCCCCCGTCCTCGTGCGATCTCCGCCAGGCCAGCCAGCCCTCCCCGTCGGGGTCAGAGCCCTCCTCGTCGACCGCGTTGATCAACGCCACCACTTCGACCAGCCCGTCGGGCATCACGTCGTACTCGACTGCAAGCACCGCTCCTCCTCGTCCTGGTGAGCCACCGCGACAACGGTAGCCCTCTCTTCGCGAAAGCGCGTGGTGAGGCTGCCCCACCAGCGGTCCTCAGTGTACCACTGTGACTGCGATGATGCGGTGAGTAAGACCCCTTGGATGTGGCCATTTGGCAAACCTTCGCCCAGCGGGTGTAGCCGAAGCGGGTCTCCGCCCCCGTGTAGGAGAGCCCCTCCACGTGATAGGCGCGCAACGCCTCATGGCGACGTTGGTTGATCTCGCTCGAGGCGGTGAACGCTTGCGCATCCCGAGCGTTGCATGCCCGCCTGGGTTGTGGTGATCGGGCTGTTACTGGGGCTTCCTACAATACTGCTCTGGGCGCCCCGGGAGCCGCCCTGGCCGGCCCACTTTGGCAGAGCCCCTTTGATACCGGCTGTTTCTCGCAGAACCGCCAGTGTCCACCAGGCGGCGACAGCCCCCTCCCGGACCAGAGCACGAATGTCATGTCTGTAGTTGACGATATATCTCGCCACAATACGAGGAACTGGCTCAATGTGGCCCGATACAGAATAATGCCAAGCACTGCAGCGAGTTTCGCTTACGACGACACCACCCTGGTCGTGAGTGTGGGCCGACTTATTGCGGTAGATTAGCTGATACGGAAATCGGCGCTAACGACAAGAGCCTGCACAGCGCGCTGGGAGAACTCGAGGAGCTCTCCATACAGATCGTCGAACGAGAACGACGCTGAGGTTGGTCCAGCGCAGCCTCGGGTGCTGGGCTGTTCACCTGAACTCTCTAGTACCTGGATTACTCCGCCACCAACATCGCCCACAATGCGGGCTTATTCGCCGACCTCGCACGCCGAGCCGCCCGACCCACGCTTCAACTAGGGTGAGCAGCTCGTCGAAGCCGATCCGAGCGAGCACGGCATCGACGACCGGCAGCCCAGCGATCCGCAGCATCGAGAGCTCGATCTCCGCTGGCGCTACCCAAATGTCTTGGTTCGCTGCCACCGCTACTCCTTGCCTTGCGTCCCGTCCTGGCCCATGTTGGCTTGCAGGGTGGCAGTTGCAAGCTCATCGGTGCAAGGATTTCAGGACACCGGACATTGTGATCAACTTCACGTGATGCGAGAGGTGCCCTTCGCCAAATAGTGCAGCACGAGGTTCGTACTGGGAGAGGTGATCTCCGCATCAGTGAGCTTCTCACAAAGAGCTGCAATTGCGCGGGTGCGCCTGGGTGCGGAGAGTGGGTCGATGCAGATTCAGAGCACACTACCGGTCCTCTCAACGACGCGTGTTCCCGAAGGAAGCGCGCATGGTTCGCACCGCAGTTCTCACGAGCGCGGCCCGGTCGCCAATCAGTCCCTTGTGCTGGTGGGTCAGTTGAGTTGATTCCCATATATTGCGTTGGTCACGTCTGAAATCGAAAGCCCAACGCGTTCTGGAGGTCTAACCCTGCTCAGGACCGAATGTCAGCGGTGAACCCGGCTGCTATGTCAGGTGTCCTGGACTCACCGTGAGTCACTCCGAGAAGGACTGTCATGGGCGACCCAACCGAAGAAGAGATCGTGGCTCAGCGCCTCCTCGTGGCCCGCCTGGGTCGGCTCGGCCTCGTGCGCCGCTACACGCGCTGGGGCAACCACAACTGTCACTGCTACAGCGAACCGCCCGAACTGCACGGGCCCTATACGCACTGGACTCGCACCGAAGCCAACAAGACCGTGAGCCGGATTTGGAGCGACGAACAGCTTTCTCGCTATCAGAGCTGGCTTGACAACGCCCGCTAAGCCCGGGACATCCTCAGTGACCTAGAGGCACTCGCAATCTCAATCGTGGAGCGTGACGAGGCAAATCGACGCCCCGGGTTGGGGAATAGAGCCCGTGGATCACAGACTCGTAATTCACGCTGAAGGCGTCGCCTGACTTGCGGAACGTAGGACCAAAGACGCGGCTAATTGTCAACACCGATCCTTCGCGTTGGACGCCAGTATTCCATCCGGTCGGCCAGTTCGGGCACTGGGACGCCCGGGCAGAACATGAGGCCCCAGTAGTTCCGGATGGTGACCGGAAGCGACCGATTGCCGAAAAAGTCCTCACGCAGGCTGTCGCAAAATGGCCCGAAACAGCGGTCTCCGAAGGCAAAACCCCAGGTGGCGTTCCGCTCCAAATGCATTTTGCGACAGCCTGCACGGAAGACATCTCCGACGCGCTTGCGCCCGTAGAAGCGGAAAAGCGCGAGCCACTGCTCCCAGGAGCCATGATGCAAGACGGCAAGGATGACGAGGGCGCTGTGGCGCTCAAAGTCGATCCTGTCGAGGTGGTAGTTCGCCAGACATGAACCCACCTCATCTTTGAAAGCACGCTCGACATCATTCACGGGCACATCTCCTCGGTAAAGCAGCGCACGATCCGTCTTAGACGGTCCATCGTCTCGGGGAAACGTGCCGGGTCGTAACCGACCCGCACCAGCTCGTCCACGTCGCGTAGATCCTCGGACCATACCAGTTGCGCAATAAACAGCCTCTGCGAAAACACGCTCTCGCCGTCGATCACGAACTTGGTCTTGGCCCGCTCCACGATCTCGGCAAGTGATACTTCTCCTGAGCTGAGCAGTGCCTCCAGGTCGACGTAGTCACGCGCCGTCGCTCGGCGACCAAGTACATACGCTTTCATCAGCGCAATCTCTCTCGGCGATGCCACCTCCTGACCGTCCACCACGCGGAACGGATCCACGGGGGCGAACGGATACGCGATGAAGCTGAGCTTCCTTTGCGCCGTTCCCACCCGCCAATCCATCTGTGTCGGCTCGCTTAACTCGAGCTTGGGTTGCCCTTCCCTGAACGCCCTCGCCATCTCTCGTTGCACGAAGCGCCGATCAAGCCTGTCTGAATGGATGAAGTAATCGAGGTCCTCCGACCTGCGGTGTCCAATCTGGAGAGCGAGGCCGGTGTCGCCAGCGAGATAGAAGCATCGCCCGAGCAGGCTGGAACGGATGGCGCAGAAGGCTTGACGCATGTCGGCATCGAGAACGTCGGCAAGAGATGGTTCTGTGGGGTTCTGACTGGGGTGATCGCGCCCGCCTGACGACGCGTCCTGCGACTGTGGTGGAGCGCACGTCGCTGCGTGTACAGGGAGTGTCGAACCATGCAGCGCCCCCCCACGTGAGCATCGGCACATCGGGGTGGTTGACGCCGCGCAACGCTGGTCGTGCTCGTGCATGCCGTCAACCGCCGTTCAGGAGATCCCGCACCGTCGAAGCATGACGGCCGAGGCGCTCTCGCACCTTAGCGTCCGCACTCGTCCTAGTGATGTATTCCGCTATGGCTACCCGCACCGCTTCCGCTACCGATCGCCCCTCGAGGCGCGCCAAGAGGGCGAGGCGATCTGCCTGGTCGCGAGACAGTCTCACGGTGAGCGCATGCGTGTCCTCTGCCACCATGACACCATTCTACCATACCGGTGCTCTTCAGTGAGGCGAAACTCGCATCCTCCGTACACCCGCCGACTTCCGCAACGGACGACACCAAGCCGTAATCGAACGCCGACGCAGACTCACTTGGGTGCGGCTCTTTTCAAGGGACGGGTCAGGCAGCGGTCCGGATGACCTTGTCGAGGTAGCGGGAGCTGCGCACACGCTGGCGTTCTTCGGATAGGTGGTAAGACCATTAGCTCTCCCAGTTGCCATTTGAGCGCAGTGCCCGGAGCTTCAAGATGGCTTCTGCTCCGTTGAGTCCCCAACGCGAGCCTGTTAGGACCATTCTGTCCTTGCAAACATGTCTCACAGCGCCTTCGATTACGCCTGCGGCGATGGGCCAGCCCGACGAGATGGCCTTGGGGTAGTCGAGGTATCCTGCTTTGTTCGCGAGGTTATCCCGCGCACTCGTTGGCGCCTTTTCGGCCCGAGGCGACGCCGTCGTTCGCCGACGGGCTCGCATGAGCTCCGCCGCCACCTCTGGTGCTGTGAGCGAATTACTGGTGACTCGGGTGTACTGGCTGTCAACGAGCAAATAGGCGATCTATTGGTCGAGGCGCTCGCTGTGGCTGCGTAGGGGCTACGCTGGATCCTGAGCATCCTAAGCTAAGTAGCGAAAGTCGACAAATATGGATACCCTGGAAATAATTCGCCAGATAGAAGCAGATCCTGCGCTTGCGGCGCAGCTTCGTGCGGTCTTGCTCGGAGATCAGCGTCTTCACAAGATCGAAGACAGACTTGACAAGTTGGTCGAGGTATCCGAGCGGCACGAAGAGACCCTTGCAAGGTTGGTCGAGGTATCCGAGCGGCACGAAGAAACCCTTGCAAGGTTGGTCGAGGTATCCGAGCGGCACGAAGAGACCCTTGCAAGGTTGGTCGAGGTATCCGAGCGGCACGAAGAAACCCTTGTAAGGCACGAAGAGACCCTTGCAAGGTTGGTCGAGGTATCCGAGCGGCACGAAGAAACCCTTGTAAGGCACGAAGAGACCCTTGCAAGGTTGGTCGAGGTATCCGAGCGGCACGAAGAGACCCTTGCAAGGTTGGTCGAGGTATCCGAGCGGCACGAAGAAACCCTTGTAAGGCACGAAGAGACCCTTGCAAGGTTGGTCGAGGTATCCGAGCGGCACGAAGAAACCCTTGTCCGTCACGGAAACGACCTTGCCGAGTTAAGGGGTTCCGATTACGAGCGTCGTATGAGGGACGATCCCGGGTTGTACCTCGGCGAGCATGTCCAGCGCATACACCAGATCAGAGGGGACGACTTGGATGCGTTCCTGGACAACCTTCAGGACAGGAACGGATTAACGTCAGAAGACCGACGCCGCATACGAAGAACTGACTTTGTTGCCGAAGCCAGAACAGTTTCTGCTAACGAAAAGGTGACCGTTGTTGGCGAGATATCGGCCACGGTGCACGCAAACGACATCGAAAGAGTTGCCCTGTCCGCTCAGATATTGGAGGGTTGCGGGCTTCGTTTGTTCGCCTTTGCCTCGGGCAAGGATCTTGGGGGGAGCAGGATCGAACAGATGGCGAACGAAAAGCACGTTACGCTCATCGACATGAGCTGAGCCGGCATACTGCGCATCACGGGCAGACTTACTGCGTCACCTCGTGCACTCACAGGCATGGCCCGTTACTACCGGTGTTTAGTAGACCCACGAGCTGGTCGATGGCCTCTGAGAGTCGTCATCGAGGATGACACGGGTTCGAGTTATCACTGCCTTTGTCGTCCCAGTTGGTATCGCAGTTTGACGAACAGTGCTCACGTCGCTTGAACGGTATGAACAGAGGTCCGCTTGCGAGCTTCAGGGATGCGATTGACCAGAAGTGAGGCTTGCTGGAGGTGTCTCGCCTGCTGCCCGGAACACTTCGAGGATCGTGTTCCGCTCGGTGGAGACGAGCTGTGCTGGCGGGTGGTCGGCTAGGAACTCCCGCAACTGTGTCGCTGCTCCGGGTGCGTTGCCGCTTCGGATAAGCACGTATGCGAGCAGCAGGTGTGGCTCGTCCATTTGCGGGTTGAGTCCAACCGCATCCTTGACCCTGATGGCTCCGGTGTGCATCAGGTGTTGGTTATGGGCTTGCGCACCCGCCTGGTATTCGAGCCATCCGCTTTCTGCCAGCGCAGCAGGGTTTCGTGGCTGGACCCTGAGTATTAATGCATAGAGCTTCAGTGCAGCGAGGTCGCGTCCATCGGCAACGAGGATTCTCGCCTGCTGTAGCTGGCGGTTGGTCCGCTGCGTTGCGCTGAGCGAAAGCGAGCCCGTTATGCTCTGTCCGGGAAGCCGGGAGCCGGATGTCGCGGCAAGTACACTGAGTGCTGTCGCGGATACCGCTATGACCCCCAGCCACATAGCAAGGCGTCTCCTTTGCGGTGCTGCGCTGGGGTCTGCTTCAGCGTGCGGGGCTAGGTCGCGCTTTTCCTTCGTTCTAACTGCGTTTGGCTCCCCTTTGGCGGGTAATTCAGGTGCCGCTGCGACAGAGGTGAGCAAAGGGGCTCGTGCTCGCCTGCGGAAGAAGATCACCGTCACGCTCGCCAGGAGGAGGAGAGCGCCTAGTGGTATGAACCAGACGAGTGCTGTAATTCCGGTCGTTGGCGGCCGGAGCAGGATCCATGTCCCGTATCTCGTGGTGAGATAGCGTTCTATCCGAGCAGCGCTCTCGTGGCGTTTCACGCGCGCTAGTACGACCCTGCGGATTGCGACCGCGGTGGAGGCGTTCGACTGCGCTACAGACAGGGCCTCGCAGCTCGGGCAGCGGATCTGGGTGTCGATCGATCTGGCGCGCTCTTGGGCAGTATGGTGCCCGTTTGACGCGGTATGGGCACCGATTGCGAGTGCTGCGACGACGATGGCGAAGAGTAGCGCCCACGGCGAGAGAGATCGCACGCTGGAACGGAGATCGCGGGTCTTTCCCGAGGTCTCCGATGCGTCATGCACCACTCAGGCACCCTCCGAGACCGCTCGGGCGATAATGCTATGTAGTGCCTTCGCTGTCACGGGACCGTCGATGTGCGCGACTACGAGGCCGCTCGGAGCGATGACGAAGGTCTCGGGCGGCCCTCGCACGCCGTATGCGAGAGCGATACTGCCTTTTGGATCAGCTATCGCGGGCCAGTTCGCTCCGGTGGACTTGAGGAAGTGCCTAGCTGCGGAGGCTGGGTCGTCGAAGGCGACACCGATGATCCTGGAGTTGTGGCTGTGATCGAAGGCGAACTGGATCAGCTGAGGCTGCTCGTCGAAGCAGGGTTGGCACCAGCTGGCGAAGAAGTTGACGATCACGAACTGTCCTCGCATCGAGGACAGGTTGAGTGGCGTGCCGGTGAGCGAGACACCTGAGATCTGCGGTGCGGGCTTTCCTACGAGGGGGCTCATCACCTCGAGAGCGGTCGCCTGCGGGCGGGTGGCGAGCAGCACTACACCAGCGAGTGCGCCAAGCGCCACGATCGAGGCGAGCCAGCGGACCGGGAATCGTTTGATCGAGCCTATTATCGCTTGTGCGTTGTGCTCCACAGACGCGCTCATGTGCTAGTTCTGGTCATGGAGCTCGCCCCACCGCTGAGAGCGAGTAGCTCTTCTGGCTGATCGCTGGGGCTTGAATCGCGGTCAGTGCCCGGGTGCTCCGCGTCAGCGGTGTCGTCTGGCACGGGCGGCTCTTCCAGCTCACCCGGCGCTTTACCGCCCGGGATAGCAGCGAGCACAACGCCGATGATCATCACTGCGCCGCCAACCCAGAGCCAGAGCACGAGCGGCTGTATCACAACGCCGATCACGGCCTTTGCGTGGCTCTTCGAGGGCAGGCGCACGACCGTCAGGTAAACGTCAGCGAGTGCAGTTGAGTAAATCGACGGGGTCCCGACGGCTTCGGTAGCTCCAGCAAATGTGCTGACTGCCGGGGTGAACGGGCCCGCTCCATCCACACGCACCATCTCCTTGACGGCACTTCTCACCGGGGATCGCACGCTTTTCAGTCCAACGTACGTGAGCGTGTACCCGTCGACTCGGGCTGATTGGCCAGCTCGCAAGGTGACCTCGCCTCGGTAGGCGTAGGAGGTTGCGGCCGCGAATGCCACTGCAATGATCACGACCCCGAGATGCACGACCATGCCGCCCCTCGATCGTCCGAGGAGACCCCAGTAGAGGCGCCGGTGCTGGCGCCGTGTGGCTCTGAGCGAGAGGAAGAGCTGGCGTATCGCAGATGTCCCTGCGAATGCTCCGAGAGCAAACGTGATGAGCGGGATGAGGCCCCGCACGCCAGCTGCGACGCATACGACCACTACCGCAGCTGCCGCCCAGGCTGGGATCGTGAGACGCTTGCGCAACATCTCTCCCGAGGCCCTACGCCAGGGTAGTAGCGGACCGATCGCCATGAAGAACAAAAGAGCAATCCCGAGCGGCATGGTCATGGTGTCGAAATAGGGCCTACCTACGGTGACTTGCTGGTTCCTCACCAGCTGGACGACGAGCGGGAACACCGTGCCAAGGAGCACCACGAACGCGAGGGCAGCGAAGGTGAGGTTGTTGACGAGGAAAGCGCCCTCCTTCGACATAGGAGATCTCACCCCTGCGGGAGAGCGGAGGCGGTCTCCCCTCCACCAGATGAGGCCGACACCCACCAAGACGATGACTCCGAGGAAGGAGATCAGGTAAGGTCCGAGGCTCGATTCGGAGAACGCGTGGACGGACTGGATTACTCCCGAGCGCGTCAGGAAGGTGCCGAAGATTGTGAGGGAAAACGTCGCGACGATGAGCGAGATGTTCCAAACCTTGAACATGTTCCGGCGTTCCTGGACGACCGATGAGTGCAGGTAGGCGGTAGCGCACAGCCAAGGGAGCAGCGCTGCGTTCTCGACCGGATCCCATGCCCAGAACCCTCCCCATCCGAGCACCTGGTAAGACCACCATGCGCCGAGAAGAATCCCTGCGGTAAGGAAACCCCATGCGAAGAGGACCCAACGGCGGGTCTCCGCGAGCCATCCTTCGTCCAGGCGAGCTGTGATGAGAGATGCGAGCGCAAATGCAAACGGGATCGTGAAGCCGACGAAGCCGAGATAGAGCATTGGCGGGTGGAACGCGACCAGCGGGTTGTCCTGGAGGAGCACGTTTGGTCCCGCTCCGTTGTGGGGGATGAGTGACGCGGGAAGGGTCTTGAACGGGTTTGCAGGGCCGAGCATGAGGCCGAAGAAGAAGGCCGCGACCGCATACACGACGACGGTAGCCCAGCCGAGCAGCGGATCCGTGGCTCTGTGACGGAATCTCCACACCATGAGCGCGAGGTACCCAGCGAGGATGAGGCCCCATAGGAGGATCGAGCCAGCGAGTGCGGACCACATGCCCGTGATCGTGTACAAAAGGGGCGTATGGAGGTTCCCGTTCTGGGCTACGTAGGTGAGTGAGAAATCGTGGGTGATGAGAGCGCTCTCCATCGCGGCCGTAGCTGCAAGCGCGCCCGCAAGTACGAGGGCAGCGTAGAGCCTGCCATGCTGGAGCCCTGTGCCACTTGGTCTCCTGATCCCGGTAGCGGTGATGACAGCGCCGATCACAGCTGCAAGGAAGGCTAGGAGGACGCCTGCTTCACCAGCTACTGCGTTCATGGGAGCGCCCGGTCGGTGTCAATGGCCACAGAGCCCGGTGACAGGGGCCTTGGCGTGTGATGGCTCTTGCCTTGTGACACGGGTGTCAAGGATGCCGCTTGAGCGGCGCGCTCGTGCGAGGCACCCTGTTCGGGTGCTCTGCAATGTAGTTGGCGGAGTGCTTGACCATGATCCGGTTGCTGACGAAGTACCGCCCTTGAAAGTGGCCAACCAGCACCACGTGAACCCCGGGTCGGAAGAGCTGTGGGGGAGATCCGTGATCGATGACCGCCTGGGTTACCCCGTTGCTCTGGAGCGAGAAGGAAAGAGCGCTTCCCGTCTCGTGCAAGCTGTCTGGGACGACCGCACCTTCGAGGCGAAAGACCGACGTCCCGAGCTGTGCCCTCGAAGCGACAGCTTGGCTGACCGTCTCGTAGTAGTTGAGAGCGCTGCCTATGCCCTTATAGAAGAGGAACCCGATCGCGCCAGCTAGCACTAGTGCAACTACAACGAGCTTGCGCTTTGTCGAGCGACGCCGCGACGCCATTGCTTGAGCGCCTGGGAACTCATCACCACTTCTCTCGGTGCTGGGATCAGCTGCGAGCGCCGTCGCGTCTTGTGTACTCGCGCCGCGGTGGGGGTCCTGCGTCGTGCTCATCAGCGCGTTGAGTCCGACCTTGTCCGGGGAACCTTGTGCGAAAGCCGCCTCACCCTCCAGACAATGCTTGCGGCATAGGCTGCGAGCACGGCCAGCACCACTGCATACCCTGCGTCAATGTACTTCATTCCGCTGCGACCTGGCTTTCTTGAAGATCACCGGTTCGCGCAGTGCGAGCATGTACGCGAGCTCTAGGCGAGGGTTCTGTGGTCCGGGCTTCGTTGGAGCTGAACTCGGAGCTCGCCTCCGAGCGCCGTTCGGCGAGTGATGCCGCGAGGAGCTGCTCGTCGAGTTCCTCGCGCATCGTCTCGATCCGGTACCTTTGGATGAGCAGCCAGGCAAAGCCCATGGTGAACGCGCAGAAGCCGAGCAGGAGAGTCCAGGCCATGATGCCGTGGATATGCGGCGCAAGCCCCGCGTTGAGCACGGTCGGTGGCTGGTGCAAGGTGTGCCACCAGAGCACCGAGAAGTGGTCTATCGGTACGTCAAGGAAGGCAATCAGCGCCGCGACAGAAGAGCGCTTGCTCCGGGACTCGAAGCTGCCCGGGACCTTTCTCAGTGCGAGGTATCCGAGGAACAGCACGAGCAACAGCGCTGTGGATGTGAGTCTCGCATCCCAGGTCCACCACACGCCCCAGGTGGGCCGTCCCCAGATGGACCCGCTGATCAAGGTCAACGCGCAAAATACGACGCCAATCTCAGCCGATGCCCCAGCGAGGCGATCCCAGAATCGCGCCCGCGTCTTCTTCCAGAGGTATGCGACACTTGCCAAGGCGGTGATCCCGAATGCGAGGTAAGCGACCCATGCAACCGGAGGATGCACGTAGACGAGCCTCACCAGCTGTCCCATGTTCACGTCAGGGGGGGTAACCCACAAGCCGAGCCACACGGTTGCAGCGATCCCGATCAGCGATGAGACTCCGAGGAGCGCAACGCAGTAGCGTTCTAGGCTGGACTGCTTCCGCTGGTCGTGTATCATGACTCCTCCAATAACGGGCCGAAGGCCAGCACGCCTGCGGCGAGGTAGACAGCGGCGAACACCGCGAGTAAGGCCATCCAGGGCTCCCCATTGGAGGTTCCGCCCGAGACAGCGGAACGCCACGACTGCGTAGCCGCTAGGAGAACTGGCGCTACTACGGGTAGCATGAGAAGCGGTAGGAGGGTCTCGCGAACGCGCAGGCCAGACGAGATCGCCCCGTAGCTGACGCCTACAGCAGCGAGCCCAGCGGTCGCCAATACACATGTCAAGATAGCGGCCAGGATGCCTGTGATATGGGCTCCGTAAAGCAGGACCACCCCGGCCCCCATGAGGACCTCCAAGAAGAGAAGTTGCACGCCGACTGCGGCCGCCTTGCCGAGGAACACCCCTGCTGGATCGAGTCCCCAGAGCCTCAGGCCGTCACGGGCGGACTCAGCAGACTCGATCGCAAAGCTACGTTGAACTGCAAGAACAGCGGCGAAGAGAACTGCTACCCAGTACAGGCCAGCAGAAGCCGCTACGAGTGGCTTGCGATCTGGGCCGAGCGCAAATGCAAACAGGATCAGCATCAGAACCGACAGAGGGGCGACCTGGTTCACCGTCACACGCGAGCGCATCTCGATGCGCAGGTCCTTTGTGGCAACGAGGAGGGCATCACGCCACATGGACGGGCTCCTGTGCAAGCTGGGGTTCACCCAAGGATGGGAGATCGAGGCCCTTCTCGGGCTCAACCTCATGCTTGTCGACCCGCGCCGCGAATTCACTTGCGGGCTCACATCCAGGGTCGTCGTGTGCAGCGACGCTTGAGGTCACCTGCCCACCTGCAACGGTGATGACCCGATCGACCAGGCGAAGGGAGCGCTCGCCCTCGTGGGAGGCGATCACGATGGTTGCTCCGTGGCTGCGTGCCTCGCAGACGATCTCATCGAGGAGATCCCTTCCATTCGCGTCAAGACCTGCGTGTGGCTCGTCGAGAAGCCATAGCAGCGGCGAGCGCGCAAGGAGGGTTGCAAGGACTACCCGTCGCCGCTGGCCAGCAGAGAGCCTGTCCACCCTGGTGCCGAGCAGGCGCCCGCTGACCCCGAGCCGTTCCAGGGCCTGGGGGACCGACCCTGGTTGTGCTCCTGAGGCGCGCACTGCGAATCTGACGTTCTCCTCAGCGGTCAGGTCGTCGTAGAGGAACCCGGTATGGCCTACGAGCCCGATATGGCGGCGCACGGAGCGCCGGTCCTTTCGCAGATCGCAACCGAGCACGAGTGCGGATCCCGTCACTGCCGGCAGTAGCCCGGCACATACCCGCAGTATGCTGGTCTTGCCTGCGCCGTTCGGTCCTTGCAGCAGCACGATCTCACGTTGGAAAACGTCGAGGTCCACGCCAGCAAGCGCGGGGAAACCACTTGCAAGAGCTGAAATGCCTTTGAGGCTGATTATGGCGTCCATGTCTTCGTGCTCATGCTAGGAGGGCATGGAGATTTAGTCCAAGCGCCACTACAGGATCTAGCTTGTTCGGGTCCCCGAGCGTAGGGTGAGAACCTCGTGCTGGCTTCAAAGGAGATTCTAAAGCATTCAGGTCTTGGCCCTCTTCTTGCGTAGCAAGAGTGCTGGTAGCAGTCGCGCGACTTTGCCAAGAAACCATTATTTCTACTTCAGGACCTTCTTAGCGGGAGGAGGGGAGGCCCTCCCCCGAGGGCACGCGAGTCAAGCGCGCGATCAGTACGCTGTTCTCGCAGAAGGCCGACCGCTCGCCAGAGCTGGTACCATCAAGGTCATAAGTCCAGGTGTGGCCGCACGAATCCTTCTAGTCATCCATGATAGCGCCACTGAAAACTTGTCACAATGTCACGAGTTCCGCGCCCAGGGAAGATCTAGAGGGAGTCGCGGACAAGCTTGAGGTCGGCGTCCACCATCATCTCCACCAGTTCGGGGAAGGCCACTTCACGCCGCCAAGAGAGCTTGGACTCAGCCTTTGCGGGATCTCCGACCAGGAGGTCGACCTCGGCAGGTCTGAGGAACCTCTCGTCTATCTCGACGTGATCTTCCCAGTTCAGCCCGACATGGCCAAAAGCGTGCTCGCAAAGCTCCCTTACGGAGTGAGTCTGGCCGGTTGCGACCACGTAATCGTCCGGCTCGTCTTGCTGGAGCATGAGCCACATTGCCCGGACGTAGTCGGTCGCGTAGCCCCAGTCCCGCTTAGCGTCCAGGTTGCCAAGGTATATCTTCTTGTCCAGCCCCGCCTTGATTCGCGCGACCCCGTGGCTGATCTTGCGGGTGACGAATTCGAGACCTCGTCTAGGGCTCTCGTGGTTGAAGAGGATGCCGGAGGATGCGTGAAGGCCGTAACTCTCCCGGTAGTTGATCGTGATCCAGTGCCCGTAGACCTTTGCGACGCCGTAAGGGCTGCGGGGGTAAAAGTCTGTCCCCTCGTTCTGGGGCACCTCCTTCACCTTACCGAACATCTCACTGGAGCTTGCCTGGTAAAAGCGAATATCCGGATCGACGATGCGGATAGCGTCGAGCATCCGGGTGACACCGAGGGCTGTGGTCTCGCCGGTTAGTACCGGCTGGCCCCAGGATGTCTGGACGAAGGACTGAGCCGCTAGGTTGTATACCTCTTGGGGGCGGTGCTCCCTCAGGAGACTGATCATCGAGACCTCGTCGAGCAGATCGCCTGCGACAAGCGCAATCCGATCCTGGATGTGGGCGATGCGCTCGAAGGTGACCGTGCTCGAGCGCCGGACCATGCCAATCACCTCGTAGCCATTGTCCAAGAGCAGCTCGGCCAGGTAAGAGCCGTCCTGGCCGGTGATGCCCGTAATAAGTGCTCGTTTCTGTTCGCTCAAGATTCATTCCTCCTACTAGGGACCAAGGAGATGCTACACGCGCCCCGAGACGATTCCCACCGGGGGGCGTGTTCGGTCACTGTGAACCTTGACATCCTCTCCGGCATAACTGCGGCTCTTGCGACACATCCGTGGGCCGGTGAAAGCGAACGTGAGCTCGAAGAAAGAAGGCAGTCAGGTCAGTCACGGGGTGACTGACCTGGGACATTGTGGCTGGCGCGCTCATCGCCACGAGGTCCTCAAGGGCCGGCGGCCACATGTGTCCGTCTTCGGCTGCGCCGCCCCTTGACGATCCACCCCACGCTGGCCGCCAGAGCGGAGGAACCCTGGCGCCGCAAGCGATTCGCGTCTGTCTCGCACCTCAGCGGACACACGCAAGGAGCAGAAGACCCGGAAAGGTCAGTTCCTCGCACAGTGCCGCGGTCGCCTTGGTCCGACGAGGTCCAGAGGGCGAAAGGTGCCTGGAGGTGCAACCTTGTTACGTTGGAGCTCGAGATCATCGAAGGGGACCTGAATGTTGACACTTCGTAGCGCATGGGACGCTCAGCCATTGGCTTTGCTCACCCGCACAGCACCAGCGGGAGCTACTGCTGGGCACCTGTGCGTGGTTGGCTATATCACCAGAGCGGAGATGTGCGCTCATACTACGAAGCTCGAGGTGGCCAGAGAACCCGACATGACTCTCAACCTTCCCAGCACCCGGCAGCTACTTTGCGAGTGACCGCGATCCTGCACCGAGGACCAGTCGGTGTTTCACTGCGGTGGCGAGATCGGCTAATGCGTGTGATGGGGACAGGAGCCCACGGGATTCTGGCAGGACTTGCCGCGTGCGGTTCTTGCACCACAAACGCCTGCGTTTGTACGCGATGACCTCTTCAGGTGTTCGAGTGCCGCAATCGCCGCGTTGTCTTCAACTTCTGTCTGGTCGTCGCCAAAGGTGCGGGTCGCTGCGAAGTCGCTCGCATCGAGGTGTCTGGCCAGGTCGGGCAAGTCGCTGTGGACAATGTCTTCGCACATCGGCCAAGCCACATCCCAGTAGTGATGAACAGCCAAGTTCCGAAACGCAATAACTTCGCTCCAAGCAATGTCCGGGTGCGAGGCCTTGAAGACCTGGCTCATGTTTGCAGCGGCCTCACCGATAACCGTCAGCTCACGCAACACTGCAGCACGGTAGTAGTCTGCTTCGTGCGGTAGGTGGTTCGACCATTCTTTCACCTTGGTGATCGCTGCAAGGATGTCTGAAACGCGTTGTTCGTCGCGTCGACGGCGAGATCGCCGCATCATAGTGGGATGGCTTCCACACTGGCCGCCGCCAACACGTTGGGAGGGAGTAGCGCTGGCGTTGCTAAGTCGACCTTGACGCCCAGAATACCCTCAAGCTCCATTTCAAGCCCAAGGATACCGAGAAGCAAAGAACAGTCCTTACCGTTGGAAGATGGCACCCGACGTGTCCCTGGCGGAAAGTGGACGAGCAGGTCTAAATCTGACTCGCCGTCATCTTCTCCTCGCGCGATCGAACCGAATACCTCGACGTGCGTTACGCCACGTTTCCGGCAGGCATCAAGGACGAGTGCCCGCTTCTCGGCGAGCGTTTCGCTGGGTTTGTGGGGCCGGCAGGCAGCAAGGAGCCGATTCAAGGTGCGCGCTGAAGGCTGGACCAGCCCGGCCTCATAGGAACTCACCCTGGATTGCGAGGTGTGAGCACGCCGTGCGAGGACAGACTGGCTGATGCCTGCGCTCTGGCGTGCCTTGGATATCATCTCTGCTGCCGATGTGCCCAGAGGAAGTGCCATACCAGATTATACCACGTGCTTGGTTGTCTGCAACGGAAGAGGGCCGCAGCACCACGCAGGCTTGTTCCGACCGCATCCTTATTGGGCATCGCTCCAGATCCAGAGGGTTGCAGCAGGCACACCTCATCCTGTCGCAGGGGCTCACTGCGGTCTCAGATCCAGATATTGCAACCGGGTAGCCAACCGGCCCGATCGGACGCATTCGTTGCCCGTTCCGGCACTTCGGAGCGCGTTGGCAGCTGCACAAACACCGGCATCGAGGCCAACGACGTCGTTGATGCCCAAAAGGTGTGCACTTAGCGGCAGCAAGCGCTGACTTCGGACATGGCTTCGCTGTGTGTCTGGCGATTCTGGGGTGTGCTCGCTTGCTGTCAGGCGAACCGGGGTAACGCCCGTAGCGTAGCTAGAGCAGCGATGAAGGCGCTGGCGTAGCGGTAGGCCCGCGGCAGGCGAAGATGGATCCGCCTGTTGAGCGCACTAGCTTGGCTGGGACATTGAAGAAGCTTGTCCGCAGCCGTTTGCCGCGACAGGTTTGGAAGGCTGCTCCGAGGTCGAGGACCTGTACTCAGCGGGCGACGTTGTAGGCGAGGGCCGATCCGAGCCACCACAGCCAGTTCGCCGGGAAGCTCTGCAGCGGTGCATGGTTCATCCCAAAGTCGTGGACGAGCTGGCGGATCGCCTCTTCGGGAGCACCACCGCGCAAGCGGTGGTGCTCGACGTCGATCGCAGAACCGAAGATCTGCGCCACGTTGGTGATGAGCGCAAAGAACCGCTATCCGCCGAGATCGTCGAAGCTCAGCTGCTCGTCAGTGTGCTTTCCGTGTCAATCAGGCTCCCCTGACCAACGCGGATGCAATATCAGGGTCTGAGACTGGGCGAGACCGGAGCGGGCGAAGCCGATGCCGGGGATCTGCCTGTGACATTGGTACTGGGTGGCGGCCGCGTGGCGGTGATCGCCGGGCGTAGATCCCGGATGGGGCCAGCTCGAATGGCTCGACATCGGCGGACGGGCCACGCGAGGAAGCCGCCCCCGATCGGTCACGCCAGTGTCGTTGCAGTGCGCGTTCGGTTACTGGTATTATGGTCAAGGAATAGAACTCATGAGGGAGAGTGGTAGACAATTAGCCTGAACATCAAGAACTCCGACACTCACCAGCTGGTCCGGGAACTCGCGGCGTTGACCAGTGAGTCCCAGACAGCGGCGGTGACCATAGCGGTCCGCGAACGGCTCGATAGGCTGCGACATCTACAACAGGCCGGGCTGGCTGACCGGCTTGTGGCCATCGGCATGGACACCGCACCCCGGCTACGCGAGCCGTTTCGTACCATGGATCACGGAGAGTTGCTCTACGACGAGCGAGGTCTTCCCGCGTGATAATCGATACTTCGGCCCTCATCGCGATCCTACGCGCTGAAGACGATGCCAGAGACATGGCTATTGCGATCGAGAAGGCACCATCCCGCAGGATCAGGCGCGAATTGCCAGGGACACATACCGCGATTTCGGGAAGGGCAGCGGTCACAAGGCCGGGCTGAACTTCGGGGATTGCTTTGCCTACGCCCTGGCAAAACACACCGGCGAGCCACTGTTGTTCAAGGGAAACGACTTCGGCCACACCGATATCACGCCCGCGCTGCCTACCTCGTTGACCAGGACCGCGGCAAAGCCCTGAAATCGGTATCTGAGCTGGCCTAACCCGAGCATACTGACGCGCAAGGTTCCTAGCGTGTTGAGTATTCAGACGAGCGTGGCCTGATCCCGCAACTCACAAACCTTTCCCACACCCAGGCACCTAGAGCACGACCCGACTCCGAGGCCCGACGCGATGTGCGCCTGGGCGTTACCAGTCGCCGAGCGCCGAGGCCTCAGGTGGGAAGCGGTGTGGGCGATGTGGAAGCGGGAGCTTCATCGTCGTCTTGTGGTGAGACCGGGCGGCCGCCTTTGAAGGAGCGGTCTTGGTTCGTCGACGTAACACCACCTCGCACGCTCCCTTCCGGGCACCACGAGGTAGCCGCCACTGAAGGCGTTTCAGGCTCGTTGACGCCCTAGTGAAGGCGCAACCGCCATCTGGTGGGCGCCTGCTCGACGGTTTCTGGTCCGGGGCGACGGTCAGCGTCGGCCAATTGGTCAGGGATGGCGAGTTACTGCGACGCTGGCACCGGCAGTACTCCGGCTTCGAAGGCACGCTGGGCAGCTCCAGAGAGTCGTAGCTCGTACCTGCTCACGTCACGCCGGTCTCGGAGAGCTTGCGCTGCTCCACCAGGTTGGCTATCTCGTCACCGGTGGTGAAGTCGCGGAGGTCGAGTTCTCTCTTGGCTTGCCTGATTGCGGTGAGGGCCTGCAGGTCGAAGACGACGTCAAGGGCTTCATCCATCTCGCTGAGATTCTCGGGTGAGGTCAGTATCGCTGCCGGATGGCTGTGCTTGGTGATCGTGACCCGAGCGTGGGTCTTGCCGACATCGGTGACCAGCTCGGAGAGCCGATTGTGGGCATCAGCCAGAGGAGGCTTTCTCATAGCCATAAGTCTGGGCAGAATTGGGCCGATGCGACCTATGCTGGTGGAAGGTGGGCGTCGATGACGCGTTCGCGCGACTCCGACAGTGGCCCGAGTGGCCCGAACTCGGTCCTCACGGCTTCTCGAGCGTCAGTGTTGGGCAGCCATGGCCGATCGCTGCGACCGGCTGGTGGCATTCTGCAAGCGGTGGAAAGCCCGGGTTGTGTGGCGGCTCAGGCCGTTGTTACCGCGCGGACCAGCTTGCTGAGGCTATCCTTTGCATCTCCGAACAGCATGGTCGTCTTGGCGTTGTACAGGAGTGAGTTGTCGATGCCTGCGAAGCCCGGTCTCATGCTTCGTTTCAAGAAGATGACGTTCGAAGCGTTGTCGACGTCGAGGATCGGCATGCCGTAGATGGGGCTTCCCGGCGAGTCACGCGCAGCGGGGTTCACGACATCATTGGCTCCGACGACAAGCGCGACATCGGTGGTTTGAAATTCCGGATTTGCCTCGTCCATCTCCTTAAGGCCCTCATATGGAACGTTTGCCTCCGCGAGTAGGACGTTCATGTGCCCCGGCATGCGGCCTGCTACAGGGTGGATCGCGTAGAAGACCTCCACGCCTTTGGACTCGAGTGCTTGTTCCAGCTCACGGGCGACATGTTGTGCCTGTGCGACAGCGAGGCCATAACCTGGGACGATGGCAACCTTTCGTGAGTAGGCGAGGAGGACGCCGATGTCATCTGCGGTTCCAGAACGTACGCTGCGGGAGCTGTCTCCATCCGCTCCTCCGGTAGCCGTCACCACGGAGCCAAAGGCCCCGAAGAGGATGTTGAACAGGGATCGCCCCATTGCTTGGCTCATCATCCTCGTGAGCAGGGTTCCCGAGGCGCCGACTAGGGTGCCGGCTACGATCAGTACGGTGTTCTGCAGGACGAATCCCGAGGCCGCTACTGCGAGGCCGGTAAAGGAGTTGAGCAGGGAGATCAATACCGGGACATCTGCGCCTCCGATCGGAAGCACGAACGCGACCCCGAAGACCAGCGATACAACCAGGAGCAAGAGCATCGGCAGGTTGGATGTCGACACGAGCGCCCAAGCGCCGAGACTTATCAGGATTGCGGCGAGTATCGCGTTCACCACCTGCTGACCAGGGTAGGTGATCGGGCGGCCCGTCATCAGTTCCTGGAGCTTCGCAAAAGCTACGACGCTGCCAGAGAAGGAGACGGAGCCGATCAGCACGCCGAGGAGCACCTCTACGGCCATATAGGTCGGCTCACCCCGTGTCGCGGGCCGCATGAAATGTGAAATCGACACAAGAGCAGCTGCAGCGCCACCAACTCCATTGAAGATCGCCACCATCTGGGGCATTGCTGTCATCTTCACAAGCCTCGCGGCCGGTACACCGATCACCGTCCCGATTACGACTCCGGCGATAATCAGCACCAGGTTGTGCAGGTGCGGCGTAGCGAAGGTGAAGCCGAGTGCGAGGAGCATGCCCGCAGCTCCGAGCAGGTTTCCGGTGCGAGCGCGTTTGGGTGAACTCAGGCCCTTGAGCGCTACTATGAAGCAGACTGCTGCTGCGAGGTAGGCAAGGTGGATGCCGGTTGAAAGGCTCATGCTCCAGTGACCTTGGACTCGTCTGCCGAAATTGGTCCTCCGGTAGGCCGCGTTGCGCCACCGGCGCTACGCGGGGACTTTCCTTTGAACATCTCGAGCATCCTGTCCGTTACAACGAAGCCACCGACCACGTTCAACGTGGCAAGCACGACCGCAAGCATTCCCAGTGCGTCCTGGGTGGTTCCGTGGGCAGTGCCTGCAATGAGGATCGCGCCTACAAGTATGATGCCGTGGATCGCGTTCGTGCCCGACATGAGAGGGGTATGGAGGATGCTTGGGACCTTTGATACCACCTCGAAGCCCACGAAGGCTGCAAGGACGAACACGGTAACGAGACCAAGGATTCCGCCCATCAGAACGCTCCGAGCAGACTGGCCATTTTGGCCGTGTGGAGAATAGGGCCCTTAGCCATGTCTGCGACCTCTCCGGTCAGCGTTAGATTCCGTTCGCAAACTGATCTGGTCATGTCACATCCTGGTGGATTCGCTCGCGCGTAGGTGGGTGGACGACTTCGCCCGATCGTAGGACGCACGTCGCTGAGATGATCTCGTCGTCGAAGTCGGGTTTGAACTCGCCATCCTTGAGCATTGCAAGGAAGAAGTTGGAGATGTTGCGGGCGTAGAGCGCGCTTGCGTGCGTTGGCATCGAGCTTGCGAGGTTAGCAGTGCCACGGATTGTCACGTTGTGGTGGACAACGTCTGAGCCAGGTTGCGACAGCTCGCAGTTTCCCCCGCTCTCAGCAGCGATGTCGATGATCACTGAGCCAGCGGGCATAGCGTCAACCATCTCTGAGGTCACGAGCAGGGGAGCCGCGCGTCCGGGGATCGCAGCCGTGGTAATGACGACATCGGAGGCGGCCACCTGAGCGCCGATCAGCTCTCTCTGCGCAGCCAGGAACTCCTCGCTCTGGGCGCTCGCGTAGCCCCCAGCGCCTTCCTTGGTCTCGAGCGCGATCTCGACGAAGCTTGCGCCCAGGCTCTCGACTTCCTGCCGGGATGCGGCCCTCACGTCGTAGGCACGAACGACAGCTCCTAGCCGGCGTGCGGTGGCGATGGCCTGCAGCCCAGCGACTCCGGCGCCGAGGACGAGCACCTTCGCCGGCGGCACGGTACCTGCTGCGGTCATGAACATCGGGAAGAAGCGAGGCAGCATATCTGCTGCCATGAGCGCGGCTTTGTAGCCCTGCACGGTCGCCTGGGACGACAGCGCGTCCATCCCTTGAGCGCGGCTGATTCTCGGGAGAAGGTCAAGGCTAAACATGTCAACTCTCGACTCTGCTAGCTTTTTCACCACCTCGATCTGCGATGATGGCTGGAACAAGCCGATCAGGGTCGTCCCCCCCGGAAGCGTCTCCACCTCCGCGGGTGTTGGCGCCTGGACTTTGAGGACGGCATCTGCGCCATCAGCAGCGGACTTTGCGTCCGGAGCGAGACGCGCCCCGGACTCATGAAATGCCGAGTCGTCGAAGTAGGAGCCCAGCCCAGCCCCCTGCTGTAGCGTCACCTCAACTCCAGCAGAGACGAGCTTTGCAACCATGTCGGGCACGAGGGCTACCCTGCGTTCCCCTGGACGCGTCTCGCTCAGAACGGCAAGCTTCATGTGAACGGGTTTACAACCCCGAAGGCCGCGCTGGCGAATCGAGGCACACGGTATCCCGCTGCGCTCCCGTCAGCGACTCGCCTGTTCAGCCTGACCGTCCAGGGAGAAGCGCCGCACGGGGGATTCGCAAGCGAGGGCGGTGGCGTGCTCTGCAGCCATTGGCCTCGCGAAGAAGAACCCCTGGGCCGCGTCCGCTCCGAGCTCGCGCAGCACCGCCACCTGCCTTGCCGTCTCGACGCCTTCAGCAACGGTGTTCATGCTTACGGAGTGGCTCAGGTTCACGACAGCCTCGACGATCGAGCGGTTGATCCCTTGGCGTGCCTCCAGACCTGATACGAAGGCCCTGTCCACCTTCACCATGTCGATCTGGTGGCGTTTCAGCGACTCGAGAGAGGACCAGCTGGTCCCGACGTCATCGATTGCAAGGTGGACACCAAGGGTTCTGATTGCCTTGAGCTCGTGGGCGATAGACTCCTCCGAGAGGGTGTGCTCTGTGACCTCCATCGTGAGCCGGTCGGGATTCAGTCCCGTGGTCTCCAGGGTCTTCGCTACGAGGGCGGCTATAGCGCCCTGGCGAAACTGCACTATCGAGCAGTTCACGCCGATCTGCATGTTTGATGGCCATCGTTGTGCCTCTTCGCATGCTTTCGCGAGCACCCAGGAGCCGAGAGCGACGATGTCGCCGTTGGCCTCTGCCCAGGGGATGAGCAGGCTGGGGGGGATAAGGCCTTCAGTGGGGTGCTCCCACCTGAGGAGCGCCTCAAAGCCTAGGAGCTTGCCCGAGAGCAAGTCAACTGCTGGCTGGAACTCGAGCAGTGGATGACCAGAGAGGAACAGTCCGGACGTTCCAATTCCAGCACGGTCTTGCTTGCCCGCATCGCTGCTGTCGGCCTCCGCGCTTACTGGCGCGGCTCCCTGTCCGATCGTAAGATCGCCAGCGGTCTCGCTTTCGTTGCCTGTCTCATCAGCCAGCATCAGTAAATTACCTCCAACTAGTTTTCAACTGGCTCTCACGCTTGGGTTGCGAGCCGAAAGGAATTCCGATCGGTCGTCATCGAAAGATGTCTTAGAGATGCCAGATCGCCACGACTCTAAATAATTCACCTTACAACTATTGTTTAATTCAATTTGTGACGAATGATGCATACGCAACGTTCTTGGTTTGGGGTCTCGCGTACGCAAGTCCGTTCAGCATGCCTTGATCGTACGTCACCTGGGCTCCACGATGTCGAGTTGTTGTAGGTTACCAGCCACAAGGGCGCGTTGCATCCCCCACTCACGCACAGATGTGCGCGAAGCTTGACGTTATGGCACGGGTGATCAAACTCCTTCAGGTTCCTAGCGATCCACGCGGCACGCGCAAGACTCTCGGGTCCGCGGTGTTGGCAGTTACCGGTTTGGTACTGTTAGCCGGGTGTTCGCAGGCCCAGTCACAGCCGCCACGCCGTGCTGCGACTGGGCACCTAGCGGGGCGCGCTCCGGGCCGGGGGGCTTCGGCGCCGAGGGAATCGAGTTCGCAACCATCGGTGCGGGCCCCGCTCCCTACCGTTGGGTCTGCAACTTCTATAGCGCAGAGTTCCCTGGCGCGCTGTGCCAGCTCAGGCCTTGACGTCAGCGTGGTTCCGGGGGGTGGGGCTGCCGGCACCATCACTGGGACGTTGGTCTTTCGGAATGCAACCTCGTCGCGGTGCACCCTTGGCGGCTATCCA
>JAJZXF010000139.1 GCA_021802485.1 Actinomycetes bacterium
ATTTGGTACAATAATGAGCGACTTCACAGCTCACTCGGCTATATGCCACCCGAGGAGTTCGAGGAGGCCTACAAGCACCAACAAGCAGCGTAGAAAAGTGTCCGGTTCATGGGGGGAACCCCAGAGGGGGCCGCGGCGAGTGCTGGGCTCGTGGTCGTCTACGAGGCGTTTCAGGGGTGGTACCCCATATGGTGGTGCAACCCACAGAACTGTGCCCACCTGAAAAGCTCAACCTTGTCAACGGGATACAGCAGGTCCGTCTCACATCCCGTCTGGCGCTTCGCGCCCCCCGCTCCGCTCGCTCCGTGCGATCCGGCCAGCGGATCGCGGACCGGCGGTGCGCTGCGGCGGCCGCGCTGAGGGGGTGCTCCTTGCCTTGGAGCAAAGGAAACGTATAAGCTAAGTGTCGTGACAACCTCAACCCGGTCGCTCGCGGTGCTCGTCCCACCAGCACCACTTTCTGCTCTAACAGCGCTCGCCGTCGACAAGCTTGCCGCGATCTACCCACCGTCGGTCAGGGTCAGGGCGGACGACATTTTTTCTTTAGCGCGCCTGTTCGCAGCCTCCCTAAACACGGGTACTCCGGCAGAGCAAGCCCAGCGCTGGCACCACCTCCTCATGGCTGCAGGCAATTTCAAGCGACAAGGTGGCAGCATCCGCATTGGTCCGCTCATTCAGGCGCCCGATGTTCCGCCACCCCGACCGTTCGTGCCACCTGGGGCCGGAGCTGGATCCGTTCCGCTCGGTCCGAACTCCGGTCACGAGTATTTTCTCACTGTCAAGGGCTTGAGGCGACTTCCCACCGCATCTGTCGTACTGGCGGCGTTATGGCCAGACGACAACCTGATCGCCGACCGTCGCGACCTGAATGCCGCGATAGGCCTCTTGCTGCCCACGGTCTCAGGCATTGAGGATGTAGCTGATGGCCTGCGCGCGTGGTTCCGACACCGCAGGCGCGTTGGGATAGACACGTCTGACTTCGACTGGCTGAGGAGAGTCGCTAGAGCGACTCTCTCTCAGCCTGGCCTCGGTGGAGTGTCCCTGTTGAGCCTCGAACGAGCGCTCTTCATGCTGGACAAGAGAACGCCACAGATCGCCTGGCCCGAGTACAGCATCGAAATTGCTCGCCAGGCGGAGCTCTGTCCCGGCTGTCAAGTCTTGCGACGCACTCCCCATAGCCTCGGATGTTCCCAGACAGTAGGAGGCGAAGCCTCTCTATGGTGACCGAGACGTTGCCCTAGATATCGGCCCGCCATGAGATCGGTCGACAGGTCCGTTCAGAGCGGCCGAAGCACGACGACAAGCGGCCCACCTTCGGGTCGGCTCACAGCGACGCCCGGGCGGATTCGAGTGCCGCCTTCATCTCAGCGGCAGTGTGGAAGCGGATAGCGTGATCCGAGGCGCACGCGCGCATCAGGAAGTCCGCGAGTGTGTCGTTGAGGTCCTTACGGCATAGCCGTAGATCTCGTGGTTCGACGTCGAGGGTCGGCCGCGCTTGAGGGTACGGATGCTGTCCATCGCACAGAAGCTCGTACGCGTCACCCCAATGGCAAAGGAGGTCCGTGGAGACATCCCAGCGGGTGAGATCGGCGTCGGGGGGGCTGGTAGTGCGGGGTGCCCGATACCGTTCGAACGAGGTCTCCGACTCCAGGACACCTGACATGGTGATCAAGTTGACGTAATGCCAGGGGCGTCCTTGACCGAATAGTGCAGCACGAGGTTTGTCCCGGGATAGGTGATCTCCGCATCAATGAGCTTCTCGCAAAGAGCTGCAAGCGCCCGAGTGCGCCGAGGTGCAGACAGCGGGTCGATACGGATGTAGAGCGCACTACCGGTCACCTCGAGGTCGCCTGGCGAGTTGAATGCCTCTCTGAGTAGCGCCCTGGCCTCGTCCATAGGGAACTCGCCTATGAGCATGCGTGCAAGAGCGGACTCCGCGTTGTAGGTAGCCATGCGTATAGCGTGGGTGACAAGCTTTCTCTCCTCGTCGAGCACAGTCGCCTCTGGGCGTATGCTTGCGACAGGAACCCTTCCAGGGGTTGCTGCGACTTTGGCAGACAGGCTTTCGACCTTTGCCCGTGCATCTTCTACAGCAGCAGTCAGGTCCTTGTTCGCTGTAGCGAAGCCCTTCATGCTGCGATGTGATGGCTTCGCGTTCTGAGCAGCCTTTCCAAGGGATGCCTCAGCGTGAGCGAGCACAGCTCTTTGCCTTCTTAGCTTGGCCTGGAGCACCTTTCTCGCAGGGTTCGGTACGCTGCCGGATGGGTCGTCTGGTTTGCTCGCATACGAGTCGAGTGAGTCGAGGCAGAAGTGCTCACGGTGAGTATTCCGGCGAATCCGGACACCCATTCCGGAAGTTTTCGGACACCCATTCCGGAGTTTTCGGACACCTGCTGCGTCGGAGGCCGCGTAGCGGCCGACGATGAGTTTGAGGTTGCCCTTGAATTCACCTCCTTCGTGGTCGTGGGTCGGTTGAAGACAGGATTCGTATCCTATCTGTGACTGTATCGGGTGTATTGGTGGAACTGCGATGTCATACCACCGCTTAGTTGATCACGAGACACCGCCAGGGGGCTCCCAGCTAGGAGCCAGGGGCAGTGCCTTTGGATAACCCACTCGTAGTGGACACCAACGGGTAAACGTGGCCCCTCTGGCCACAAGGTCAGTACTTCCCATCACCGCTGAGTCGGAGCTCAACTCCGTGGTGGGTCCGCTAGCTGCGCAGATCGAGTAGTTGGTACGAAGCTCATGACGCGCTTCGCTCCTTCGTAGTACGTGGCTTGGACTTTTGGGTGATGAGAGAAGACTCTGCGTCGCTTGGAGAGCGTCGCATGGACTCACCTTCGAGTTCGATACGATGCAGGTTCTGTTGCACACGGTCCAACACTGCATCAGCAAGGGTTGGCTCCCCCCATAGCCTCGTGCCAGTTCGAGATCGGCAGCTGGCTTGTGAGGATCGTAGAGCGTAATCCAGCCCGGTCCTCGATAACCTCCAAGATGTCAGCCCCCTGGTCCGCAGAGAGCGGCCTTAGAAGAAAGTCGTCGAAGACCAACACGTCGATACGTGCCCAGGCAGCGGTGAGGCGCTGGAACCTGCCGTCTAAGCGAGCTATCGCAAGCTCGTCGAGCATGCGTGGCGCACGCAAGTACAAAGCGGTGTGTCCGTGCCGGATAGCCGCGTTCGCGAGCGCGCAGGCAAGGAACGTCTTTCCCGTGCCTGTTGCTCCGACGATTGCCAGGTTGTGGTGGTTGCGCACCCAGCTGGCCTCTGCGAGCCCGAGGAACTGCGAGCGGTCGATGCCCCGTTGGCGTCGGAAGTCAACGTCTTCGAAGACAGCGTCAGAGCGCAGCTTGGCAGCCTTCAGGTAGCGCTGTTGGCGGCGGTTCTCCCGTTCGGCGAGTTCCCGGTCCACCAGCAACCCGAGACGCTCGTCAAAGGCCAGTGCCTGGTACTGAGCAGATTCGTGCTGCTCTGCGAGGCCTTGTGCCATTGCATTGAGCTTCAAAGCGTACAGTCCCTCAATGGTTTGGTTGTCGAACATATGGTTTCCTTTCATTGGTAGTAGTCCGCTCCACGCAGGTTGTCGTGATGCGGGTGGGTCCGTGTCGGAGATGACTCCGCTAACGGCTTCTTGTCGAGCCCGTTCTTTAGGATGGACTCGATCGATCGGTAGCTGAACGAACGTATTGCGAGTGAGCGTTCGCAGGCAGCCTCGAGGCGCTCGGCGCCGTAGCGGTTCCCAAGGCGCATAATGCCAAGACAGCTGCGGAACCCCTGTTGTGGATGTGAGCGGGACGCAAGGACCTGCTCAACGAGGTTCGCTGTTGCTGGGCCAGTCTTTTTGGCCCAAGAGATGATGCGCGTTGGTGTCCAGGATGCGTAACTGCGGTGCGACTCTGGCATGTGGGCTTGTTCCGTGGTGTATCCAGGATTGTAAACCCGCACGTGTGAAGCCACCCGGCGATGACGGTGAAAGACTTCGACGGTAGTCATCGACATCCGGACCTCCACTGTTTCGTGTACCAAACGGAATGGGACCGAGTAGAAGTGTCGATCGGAGCGAATCTCGATGTGGTAATCGATGTTTACTTTGGCTCTGCGCCAGGTAGCGAACTCGTAGCGCTTCTCAGGCAGCGGCCGCAGTTGCGGCTGGTCGAGCTGTTCGAACAGGCTGCGTCGCGACCCGTCGATCTTCTTGAACGGCCGGGCATTGATCCACTCCAAGAGGCTGCGGATCCTCAAGTTGGCCTCAGCAAGGCTTGTAAAGTGCTCGTTGCGCAGCCGGGCGATGATCCAGCGTTCGCACACCAGCACGCCAATTTCGGCCTTTGCCTTGTCCCTTGGGCGGTAACTGCGGGCTGGGATGATAGCTATGCCATAATGGGAGGCCATCTCTTGGTACGTCACATTGACATCAGGCTCGTAGCGATGCGGGCGCGTCACTCCTGAGCGCAGGTTGTCGCACACTAGGATCTGCGGACATCCCCCATAGAATTCCAGAGCATGCACGTGAGCATTGACCCAGTGCAGTAGCTCTTGGGAGCGAAGTGCCTCTGCATAGAGGTAGCCCGAGGCCCCGAGCGAAGAAACGAACAGCTCCGCAGTAAAGACCACCTCTCCGGTCTTGTTGTCGTAGATCGGTATGGATGAACCGGGGAAGTCCACGAACATCTTTTCGCCTGCCTTGTGATGGTGGCGCATGACGACATCGAGGTGTTGATGCCAGCTTCGGTAGAGCTCGCAGAACTGGCTGTAGGCGTAGCCATCGGGGAAGGTCTCTTTGTACTCGTGCCACAACAGCATCAATGTGACATGGGGCCTTTG
>JAJZXF010000040.1 GCA_021802485.1 Actinomycetes bacterium
TCTTTGGCAACGGTTCGTATGCGCATGACGACGCCACGATCTACTCCGTTCTGCTCGGCTGCCTCTGCCATTGTCACCTCCTGGCGGACGAGCTGGAGGAAGATCTCGTACTTCTGCAACGGGGTCAGGAACCGCTTGGATCGCCTTCCGGCGCGGTCGGTTCCACGGGTGGGATCGGTCATAGGAAGATACTCCTCCACTGGTCGTGGAAACCCGCGGATGTAGTTTGATTAACGGACCGATCTCTATCACGAAGTCAGGTGCAAACCAGGCACGACAGAACGCTGCCCGGTTCACACAAGGCCAGTGGGCTTCAACCATGGTTCCGCAGGGGCCCTCATTTGCTTGATCCCCGTAGTATCGCGGGATCACTCTCCTTGCGTTGTTGGCCTCATGTTGTCCAAGGGGGCATCCAGCAGTCGCCCTGGAAGAGGAGCCCGAGGACATCGAGTGCCCCGACGCCGTGCTTGCGTGCAGTCCCGAGATAGGAGCGGATCGCGGCGAAGTGCCTGGCGTGGTCGTCGGCCTGGAAGCAGCCGCTTATCTTCTTGTGTAGCTTGGCCATGCGTAGTGGCCTCTCCCCATCGTTATTCGTGAACGGGACGCGCAGGTCCTTTGCGAAGCGGGTGGCCTCTCTCCGCAGGTCACGCAGCGCGCATACGAGGTTGTAGGACTTGCGTGCGAGGTAGTCCCTGCCGCCGTAGGCTGGCTCAGGGTTCGCGGCCAAGCCTTCTTTGACAAGTACGTCGTAGCGGTCGAGGAAACCCTTGAGCTTGCGACGCGACAGGCGCGACCTGCTTGCGGCACGCGCCTCGTGGCAGGCGTCGTTCATCTCAACCAGCAGCGTCCTCATGCCAGCTGCCCAGGGCTCCTGGGTGCCAACGGCAGCTACACCGTCGAGGTCGCGTAGCAGGTGGGCCCCACAGATCGCATGTCTCGCCGAGGCGTAGTTCCAGTACATCCGGAGGCGGTCGTGGACCATGACGCCTCGGTACTCCAAGAGCACGCCCGCAGCATCAGGGGCGGCCTTGCCCCTGGTCGGGCTGGCGAACAGGTAGGTGTACAGCTCGCTCGCGACGACGTGGAACCACCAGGTGTCGGTGCGCACCTGGTCAGGGGTCTCATCGACATGGATGACCTCGCTCGACAGCAGGCGCCGGCGCAGCTCCTCCATAAATCCCACCAGCCCACCGGCGGCCTCTGCGGCGAGGCTGGAGACAAAGCCGGTGGAGACAGTCACGCCGAGCATCGCAGACATCGCCTCTGCGCAGCGCTCGACGGAGAGGTGCTGGCCGTGCAGCAGGTACAGTGCATTGGCTCGTACGTTTGGCCCGTAGCTCGCCGGGGCTCTCGCCTCGGGCGGGAAGTCCCCGGTGGTCACCGTTCCGCAGGCGCAACGTCTCCGCACGCCCTGGTGCTCTGTGCATATGAGCTTGGGGTGCGGCGTGTCGAAGACCTGGCGGCGCTCAACGCCTTCGTGCTCTGCATCGCAGAGATCCTTGCCACAGTCCCGGCACTGGGATGGCTCATGTGGCACGACCTCGTCGGGATCGTCGCGCATCGGAAGGGTCTTGCCCGGCGCACCGGGCTGCTTGCCTCTGCGGCGTACTTCGGCCTTGAGCCTTGTGCGTTCCTCTCTGCGTCGCTCTGAGCGCTTCTTACGAGCTTCCGCCTTCTTGCCAGGTGAGTCTGAAGACGGCGATGCGGAAGAGTTCTGCGAGGAGGTGTTGAGCTTGGCCTTGAACTCCGCAACCTGGTTCCTCAGGCGATCGACCTCAGCGCGAAGCTCGGCGATCTCCTCGCGCAACCTGGCGTTCTCCGCCTCCAGGTTGTCGATCCCGCTACGTTGCTCTTCAGGCATGTCCACCATTGAAGCAACTCTTTGTCATTTCGCGAATCCGCAGGCCACGGGTCCTTTCGAGTCCTGGAGGTCCTTACAGGACCCTCTCAGGGCACCTCAGCACCTGAATGGTTACGTCGAGGACTTGAACGTGACAGGGATGGGACGGCGTAGCCGGGCCAAGAGCGGATTCAACGGTGCCGTCCACGATGCCGCCCTCGCAGAGTTCCGTCGTCAGCTCACCTACAAGTGCTCCTGGTATAGCTCGACGCTTTGGGTGGCATCGAGGTGGTATCCCTCATCGAAGCTCTGCTCGCGGTGGCGGACGAAGAATGGCGACCTACGACGATCCGCACGCGTGTTCCGCTGCGACGCCTGTGGACTAGTCATCGATCGAGACCTCAATGCAGCGAAGAACTTAGCGGCTCTGGCAGAGCTTGCCTGTGTGTGCCTGATGGCACAGTTGACGACCGGGCAACCGGTCGACTGGTCAAAACTCCCCGTCCGCCCAGCGGGTTGGGAGCTCGACCACAGCACCCGCAGTTCGCGGGGGTGTGCCCGAGCCGGAGGTCGCAAGGCCGATGGAGGGGAGAGGAAGACCGCCCAGCGCAGCTCTGCTGGGGATGACTCCTTTGATTGGGAAGCTGCTGTCGCCACCGGCTCTGTCGCACGTCTCGACGGAGCCTCGCCCAGCCCGAAGAAGGCGGTGGCCTGATGCCTTCGGCATCTGCCCGTGGCAGTGGCACGGCTGGGTTACCAGCCGCCCGAGAGACCCGGAGACGAGGTCTTATGGTCAGCGAGATATTCGCTGATAGTTCGGGGAACGGCTTGCGAACCGTCTGTCGCGAGGTCCAAGCGTGGCTTGCATCATGCGGCCCCTCTGCGATGCTGGTGCCCGTCGTATTGTTCCCACTTACGAGCCTTGACAATTTGGAGGGTCCTGCACCAAGCAAGCTCAGTTCCCGGTTCACCGCCGGGCGGGCTGTCACCCGCGTTCCGGTCCGACACCACGAGCAGTAGGTATCTCGCTAAGCTGGAGCATGCCTAAGTCCGAATGGGGATCCAAATGGGCAACAGTGCGTCTGGTCGAGGCAGCTGGAGCAACATAAACGGTGTATACGGAACAAGGTGGCCATAGCCATAGTGATCATTGTCGTCATGCGTCCGCCAACACCCCAGATGGCGCCGCTTTGAGGTCCATGTCACAACGGTGCGACATGGACGGCTTCCAGCTGACCAGATTACGGATTATCGAGATGGCGCTGCGTACGAAACCGAGAACCAACAGGCTTTGATGGAACAGCCGCGAGACGCGAGGGACAACAACAGCGAAGTTCAGGCGTACTCACCCGCCGAGCGTTCCGAAGGCCCCAGGAGTATGAACGCTCACCTGATAAGCGGGGACCTCACGCCCCAACCGCTCTTGAGCGGCCTGGAACTGCACGTAGACAAAGACGGCATCTGCTTGAGCGAGCGTGAAGGCGGCAACCTCGGCAACCTCATGTCTTTTGCATGGCCAGAGGTTCGTCGTGTCTCCACAGTCGGCGAAGCAGTAGATCCCGATGGCGTGCCCGCCCAGGTGATCGAGGTTTCCGGCGCTGGCGAAACCATCCGTTTCCTCGTCAGCACATCAGACGCACCTGCTCTTGCTGCGAGCTTGATCGAGTTCGGACATAGTGAGACTGCTACTCTCGCCAGCAGGCCCGCTGGCCGCCACTCCACGCGGGCCCATCGACCGCAGCATGCCGCCAGAGTATCCGGACGAATCACCGCTGGCCTGGTGGCTGGTATAGCACCAGCATCTCGGGGCCGGCGTCTCTTGAGGTCGAAATCCATGCACGTAGCGGCAATCGCCGCGGCGCTCATTGCCCTGCTTTCCGGCGCAGGCATCTTCGCGTCGAAAACAATACCGACCCCGACGCCACAGGGCGCGCTCACGGCTGGCAACGGCGCGGTCGCAGGAATGGTCACTGGCGGCTGGAAGCTCAAGCTGAACCTACCTCCCGCCACCGTTCCTCCCGAGCCCGCTCCACGCTCTCTCGCTCTCTCGGCTCCCCTACGCCCGCACGAGATATTTGGATTCGCACCGTATTGGACCCTGCCGATATCGAGTGGGTTCAACCTCTCATCTCTTACGACCATCGCTTACTTCGGTGTAAACGTCAACGCAAACGGAACCCTCTCGAAGGCTGGCACGGGATGGGCTGGCTTCCAAAGCCAGTACCTCGCAACATTGATTACAAGGGCTCACGCGGCATCGGTCAGGGTGGTCCTTACCGCCAAGTGCTTCAGCCAGTCCACCCTAAACGCCCTCACCAGCAGCCCTGCAGCGGCCAAGCGCCTCGCTGGGCAACTCGTTACAGCGATCGAGTCCAAGAATATGGATGGAGTGAACCTCGACTTCGAAGGAACGGGCTCTGCGGACCAGGCAGGCCTCACCCGCCTTGTGAGCACAGTCTCGGCCGTACTGCACTCCGTTGACCCTCACTGGCAGCTAACCATGGACACTTACGCGAGCGCTGCAACTGACCCTGCTGGCTTCTACAATATCCCTGCGCTTTCACCCGCGGTGAATGCCTTCTTCGTGATGGCGTACGACATGAACAGCTTCACCACTCCGTCGCCAACAGCTCCACTCGCTGGAACCAGCCCCAGCGATCTCAGTACGATCACGGGTTACCTGTCAAAGGTGCCTGCTGGGAAAGTTATTCTTGGCGTGCCTTTTTACGGATATGACTGGCCTACCAGCACTGGCACCTTCGGCGCTCAGGCAACTGGTTCGCCGGTCGCGCTTAGCTACGCAGTCATAGCCGCGGCCAACCTGCCTACGTACTGGGATCCGCAGACGTCAACCCCATGGACGGCTTATCAAACTGGCGGTCAGTGGCACGAAATCTACTTCGACAACCCCGTGTCGATGGGGCTGAAAGCCAACCTTGCCAACTTCTTCAGCTTGAGAGGCCTAGGAATCTGGGCGCTTGGCATGGACGGCAATGATCCAGCGATGGCAGCAGCCCTTCTCGGGCACGCACCCGCGCTCAAGAACTGGATCGCGGGCCCACCACCCACCAGACCACCTACGACGACTACCACCAGACCACCCACAACGACCACCACCACCAGACCACCCACGACGACCACCACCACCATGCCCCTTTACCGCTATCAAGGCACCTGGGATGCACAAACCGTTACGCTGAGGACTTTGAAAAACCAACAAAGCGGACCGCCTGGTACCGTCCAACCCGCTGGACAACTTACGAACTTCCAGACAAACGATCCCGCCTTCGAGTGCCTCAACGGAGACACACTCTGGGTCTGGACTTCAGCCAATTATCCTGGGCAATATTTGGTAGACAACGCGCTTCAAAACCAGTGCAAGACTGGAACATGGTTATTCCGCGCTGTGGTCACAATCAATATCTCGCCAGGAACACCATAGGGTGACCATCGTCAAAGGCATCTCGCTTATGAGGCGGGACAACCGACCGCATCTGCCATCGCCACACAGATCGCCCGCAAAGTGTGGGGAGCGGCCCTGCCAACGCGGCGCAGCAATCTCGCTCGGGGAATGAGCTGGAGATTGTCGAGGTTCACGACGCACGGCTTTCGCACACCGTCGACCTCGGAGAGCTCGACCTCGGTGCTGAGGCCACGGATGGTCGATGTGACTGGACCGACGATCACCGAATGCAGCACTCGCCCCATGGGATCGCGTGTCAGCACGACCACCGGTCGGCGCTTGTCGAGATCGGCAAGCCAGATCTCGCCCCGTCGAGCCGCAGGGTCACTCACCGGTCCTCGGGCCACTCGGCATCCCAGTCAGTGTCGTCGACCAGATCGTCCCAATCCTGCGGGAAATAGGCAAGCGACGACTCCTCCGCAGTCGGCGGGGTCCTAGTATACGCCTTCAGGTCGTTGCGCAACCTGTGCCGGCGGATGAGTTCTGACAGCGCGACGTCGATAGCGGCCGATGCTGAACGGGCGCCAAGCATGGAGCGCGCTTCGGAGAGCTTCTCTCGATCGACGGTAATGGTTGCCTTCTCCTTCGCCATACACACGATACTACCAACTATCGGTACTGATCGCCGTTGCATTCGCACACCCGACCCGCGGTGGACAATCGCGGCGCGCCCGAGCACGGCCGGTCGTTGTCTCGCAGGTCGGCTGGAGGCGACTACCGTTCGAGGCAACCGCTCGCCAGCCCTTTCTTGGCGGCTTGGCCTGCCCGCAGGAGCGAACTGGGGTGAGGATTACGTTGGATCTATGACGACAAGTGGGAGGTAAGCAAGACGGCTGCTCAGGTTGCCTGAGGTCAATGAACGCCGGGGCAAAGTAGCCCTTGTTCAGATCGAGACTCACTGGCTGCCGGTCTAGCATAACCTATTGGCAAGAAAACCCCGCAATGGCTGATGTCACTGAGCCTCGGACCTCTAATCCAGAGTTCCCCCCAGTGATACGCATGCAACGTGCCTACCTGGCAAAACGCGTATCTCACATGACTACGCGTTGGCATGTACTTCTGCCCCCTGAGCCTCCGTGACCTTTGCAAATTAACGGCTCTTGGCGGTGCCGCGGGAAGGTCGGTCTAATAGCCGGTGACGGGGCTGTTTTCTCACGCAATCCCTGGTCGGAGATCCCTGGATCGGATACATGCCCTCCGAGATCGTCTCGTCCGCCGCGCCTGCTCCGAGTACAACCCAGGATGCCCACACCGCACACCGTTTCTGGAATCGGGTCGGCCGGCTACGAACCCGCGGTTGCGGGGCTACTGGTGCCATTTCCCGCTGCCGCGAGGTAATCCAGCAAAGCCCTAATACCATCATCGAGTCGGGTCCACGGTTTCCAGCCAAGATGAAGAGCGGCTCGGCTCGGATCCAGAGAGTTGCGATGCAGCTCACCAGGCCGACCTGGCTTGTGCAGAGGTGGACAATCAACGCCCGCGAGGTGCTCCATCGTAGTGTAAAGGTCGTTCACGGACGTCTCTACCCCCGTGCCGATGTTCATGACAAGCCCGCCGCCGCGTTCAGCGGAACGGACGAAGGCATCTACAACATCGTCGACGTAGATGAAGTCCCTTGTCTGAGTACCATCCCCGTACACAGTGCACGTGCCACCCGTGAGAAGATGACTGGCGAAGATGGCAATGACGCCTGCCTCCCCATGGACGTCTTGGCGGGGACCGTAGACATTTGCAAGGGCAAGAGCGGAGAACTCGATGTCGTGCAGTTCCCTGTAGGCGTGGAGATAATCGATCACCGCCTTCTTCGAGACCGCATAGGGAGAAAGCGGGCGGTGAGGGCTCGACTCAGTGATAGGCAGCTTTCCAGGCTCCGGCTCGCCGTAGAGAGTCCCCCCGCTGGCCGCAAAAACCACCCTCGCTCCGTCCACGAACCTTGCCCCCTCAAGGACCCGCAAGCTGCCAAGAATGTTCACGTCAGCATCAAAGACACTTCTCGCAACCGAGACCCTCACGTCTGCCTGGGCTGCAAGATGAAAGATGACACCTGGCTTACGCCGAGCTATCAGCTCAACAATTTCATCGGAACGAATGTCGAGATTGAAAAAGCTCATCTCGTGCGCCGGATTGCTGCGGGCTGCGGCGAGATTCGCGAGCGTTCCAGTGGACAGATCGTCTACGACATCAATCTCATGGCCCTCCGCCAGGAGCCGATCGACGAGGTTCGACCCAATAAAACCAGCTCCACCGGTCACCATGGCTCTCATCGTGTACCGCTCACGATGCCCGGTTCAATACTTGCACATCCCAACGCGACCATCGACTCAAGAGATCCGACGCACTGAGCCGAACAGCTCCGCGACGTCGGAGGCGTCACTGCCTTCAACGCCCGAGGTCTCAGTGATTGTGACGCTCGCTGGGACTCTCTCGCCTTCCACATGCGCTCCCGCAGCGATCCTCGCCCCGAAGCCGATAACCGACATGCCTGATACCGTGCATCCCTCTTCAAGAACAGCGCCAGCTCCCACAATCGAATCCGTGACGGTTACAGACGCGCCCAACACAACACCGGAGAGGATGACGGACGAGGAGACCTTTGCACCAGCCCCCGCTCGTGAGCGGCTGCCTAACACCGAACCCGTGATGCACGCATGCTCTGCGACCTCCGCGGCCTCACCAATGAACGATTCGGGTAGCACCTCGCCGTCCACGTTTGCCGAGGGTGCGACCCATATCCCGCTCTTCACCTCCCGCGCCCCAAGTCCACCGAGGCTCGCATACCGCCCCGCGAGGATGTCCCGATTGGCCCGAAGATACGCAGCAGGCGTGCCGGCGTCGAGCCAGTACTTCCCGTCCGCCATCGCAAAGAGCCTCCCCGTGCGCGCGAGCTCAGGAAAGATCTCCCGCTCTACCGACGTTCGACGGCCAGGCACGATGTGCTCCAGGACCTTTGGCTCAAGAACGTACGTGCCCGCATTGATCAGGTTCGTCGGTGCCGAGCCTCTTGGCGGTTTCTCCACGAACTCCACGACCCGCCCGTCGGAATCAGTCGCAACGACACCGAATGCCGAGGGGTCTTCGACGGGCGTAAGAGCAATCGTGGCGACCGCATCGCAATCGTCATGGAACCGTATCAGGGCCCCTAGATCCAAATCAGTGAGCACGTCACCGTTCAGCACCACAAACCGCTCTTCAATTCCAGCGTGATCAGCTGCAAAACGTATAGCACCAGCCGTGTCAAGCGGCTCGGGCTCAACTGCATAAGCGACACGTACGCCTGCTGCTCTCCCCTCGGGGAACGCCCGGATGAAAGCGTCCGGGCGATACCCTAATGACAGGACTGCTTCAGTAACCCCATGCGACGCTAAGCCAGCGAGCACGCGCTCAAGCATCGTGATCTCGACCAGAGGCAGCATCTGCTTGGGGATGGTATGGGTGAGTGGACGCAGGCGAGTGCCCTCCCCACCCACGAGGACGACTGCCTTCACAGGCTACCTGTAGTCAAGAGATTCGATCTCGACGTTGCGCTGGAGGCTTGTAGGTTGCCAGAGTGTGACGAGCCTGGCGCTGGCGCACCGAGGCTGTGCGTACCACCAGCTCCACCGCTTGGATGACCGGTGCTCGACGGCAGCCCTGTGTACGGGCTCGGAACCCCGCTCGGCAGACCCCCAGTGCCGCTCGGTAAGCCCCCAGTGCCGCTCGGCAAGCCGCCTCCTGGGCTCGGAACCCCACTCGGCAAGCTCCCGGTACCCCCCGGTAGGCCAGTTGGGGGAGCTCCATTGCTTTGCGACGCAGAAGTGATCGTCTTGATCAGATCCGTGATATCGAGCGCAGGGGGCTTCGGGATCGTTGTTCCCACCGGAACGAAAGCAACCGTAATGAGCTGTCCGTTCTCAAGCTTGATGCTTCGAGGGTCACCGCTTTGGATCTTTCCTGCGGAGTTCGCAAGCGTAAAGGTCTTCCAAACCCTCACGATCAGGCGTCCATGCTTGTTCCCGCACGCGTCCCCGTTCGTATAAAGACGCTGACCAGGAAGCCGCAGCTTGGTAGCGGTCAAGAGCATGCCCGGATAGCTGGAGGCGAACTTGCCCAAGGTCGCGTTTGCGCCCTCGAATGCAGCTGGCTTCGGGGCTGACCCAGGCGCAATTTGAATGACCCCGTTCCCTATGGTCGCTATACCCACCTTGGCAAGGTTGGAGTTCTGGGGAAGATTGGAAGCCATCTTGCCGCACAGGTCGAAACCTATCGCCGCAAACCAGTGATCGGTGGCAGTCGGAGGGGCTGTAGATGCAGCAGTCTTGCTGGCCGCATGCTGGCGCTCATACCGGCTGTAAACAACCGTCAGGGTGCCAAGGATCACGATTCCAACAAGCATCGCGTACCACGCGAGAGGCCTCTGGCTCCTGTACGTCCTTCCACCGCCGGTAGCAGCGGCCCTTGCGACCCTCCTACCCGCGGACGCCCGCCTCATCTCCTTCATAACGTCACGCCCATCTCCAAGTACCGTTCATCAGTAGTTCCTTCCGCCAAACCCTAGCCTTTCGCGACCCCGACCCACAGCATCCCTAACGCAGATGATACATGCACGGCCAACGATGCCTGCGGCCACAGCCGGCAATAGAATCCGCGAGGTGCCTCGTGATGTCCTTGACACAAACCGCAACAGGGACCGATGATGGGCCAGAGTCATCGCATAAGGACTTCTCGCTGTTGAAACGCCTTGTGCATGCACGACCGTAGCTGAGGGCTCATATGCGACTCGCCATCCAGCATTCCAGGCCCTCCAACATAGGTCGACGTCCTCCATATACATGAAGTATGACTCGTCGAAGCCGCCCAACGCCGTGTACGCCTTCCGGCGAGCGAGGAAGCATGCACCCGACACCCAGTCAACCTGGCGTGAGGATGCGTGATCCCATCCGAGCATCTTGTAGCGCTTGCTGAAGCGATTGTCCTTCGTAACCAAGCCGACCAGGCCATGGCCTATCGCGTCACCAAGGGACGGAAAGCAGCGTGCTGATGGGTAGAGGCTGCCGTCCAACTCCACCAACCGCGGCCCAACGATCCCGACGAGGGGATCGTTGCCAATCGCCTCAACGAGCGAGCCAATCGATCCAGGTTGGACCACGAGGTCGGAATTGCATACGAGAAGAAACTCTCCACCACATGCTGCAACACCCAGGTTTGCACCACCGCCGTAACCGCGGTTCCAGCCGCTCTCGATGACCTTCACGCCAAGCTCGAACTCCCTCAGCATCTTCAACGATCCATCGCTCGATCCGTTGTCCACGACGACTACCTCGCCCACACGCTCCGAGAGAAGGCTCTTCACGCAGTCTGCAAGATGATCGCCACCATTGAAATTCACGACCACCGCTGCAACGCCCAAGGATGCGACGTCTGATACCGCACCACGGTGATCCGTTGAAGTTGACGTCATCCGCCAAGGAGACCCACAACGCGAACGAGCGGCTCGCGCCAGTCAGCTAGGAGAGGTATCCCGCTCAGACGCAGAGCAGCGTTGTCCAGGATGGAGTACCGCGGACGTGGGGCAGGTCGCGGGGGATCCAGCTGTGAGGTCGATATCGGCTCGACCAACGCGGGGTCCCGTCCAGCTGCCTCCAAGACAGCTCTCGCGAAGCCAAACCATGTGGTTGCCCCCTGGTTGGTGACGTGGAATATGCCTGGCCTCCGCTCGATCGCAAGCCTTGCCAGCATCCATGAGAGGTCAGCAGAAAACGTAGGGCAGCCATGCTGATCATCCACGAAACGCATGCTCTTGCCCCTCGATGCAGCATCGAGCACGGTCCGCACGACATTCTTGCCGTGTACGCCGCATACCCAGGATGTTCGCACCGTCGTCGACCCGGGGAAGAGCTCTCGCTCACCACCGCGCTTTGACCGCCCGTAGACCGAGAGGGGATGGGGGTCGTCCCATTCCACATAAGGCGTTTGCGAACGTCCGTCGAAGACGTAGTCCGTCGAGATGTAGCACACATGCGCTCCGACATCGTTCGCTGCCTCGGCGACGTTACGCGTTCCGAGAGCGTTCACAAGAAACGCTCGATCGGGGTCCGCCTCACATCCATCGACATCCGTCCAAGCTGCAGCGTGGATCACAACATCTGGTTGAAGCTCTCCAAGGAGCCTCCGCACACCTTCTCGCACCGTGACATCCAGAACGGACCGGTCCGCTGGAATGACCTCCACGGCAATATTACGACCCGCCAGCGCACCCTCTCCCCCGCGAGCTACAACTGCCCCGCTTACCAGATGATCATTATCAGATAGCTGGGAAAGTACATCGACAAGATCGCGACCAACCTGGCCTGCTGCACCAGTCACAAGAACTTTCATTAGACAAGCACCGTGAAGCCCGACGCCATCCGCCTGAAATAGCTGCTCTGTGAGGTCCAACAGGAGATCATCGCACCGCCAAGGCGTTCAGGAGCGAGCTTCCTGGGCCGGGAGATGCCGCATCTCAGCTGACCAAGCCGTCTCGACAACCGGAGAACGGCCAATCAGCGGCATCCACCAGTCCCGATTGTCTGCATACCAGCGAATCGTCTCCTTCAGCCCCTCTTCGAAGTCGAACTCAGGCTTCCATCCCAGCCGATTCCTGATCTTGGAGGAATCCAGCAGGTATCTACGATCGTGGCCCGGCCGATCCGGGACAATCTGCTTCAGACTCGCAGGCTTGCCCAACTCCGCAAGAACCGCATCGGCGATTTGGTCAATGCTGGCCTCTACGCCGCTTCCCACATTATACGTCTCGCCGGGTTCTCCCTCCTCCAAGACCAGCTCGATTGCCCTGCAATGGTCCCTCACGTGCAACCATTCCCTGCGGTTCTGCGTAGAGGCGTACAACGGCAGTGGCTTGTCATCAAGAGCATTCGCTGCAAACAGCGGGATGACCTTCTCTGGAAACTGGTACGGGCCGTAGTTGTTGCAGCAGTTGGTTATCGTCGCGGCTAGACCAAACGTGTTCACATACGATCGCACAACATGATCCGCAGCAGCCTTCGAGGCGTTGTAGGGGGTTCGAGGCATGTAGCGCGACTCTTCCGTGAAGCTCTCGCAGGAGTCGAGAGCCAGGTCGCCGTAGACCTCACACGTGGACACATGATGGAAACGCTCCAGCTTCACCAAACGGGCCGCCTCCACCAGCGCCTGTGTCCCCATGACGTTCGTCCGAAAGAACCTTGTGGGCTCCAACACTGCAAAGCTGTTGTGCGACTCTGCGGCAAAGTTGACTACTACCTGGATCTCGTGGTCAATAAGAGCTTTCCTCACTAGATCTAGATCACAGATGTCCCCGACCACGAGATCTATCCTCGATCGAAGCTCCGCCATGCTGGCCTCGCTGGCTGCGTAGGTCATCGCATCCAGGACGGTAATTGCATCCTCCGGGTGCCTGTCCAGCCAGTAGCGAAGAAAATTGGAGCCGATAAATCCAGCCCCACCGGTCACAAGTAGGTTCACACAGAGAGACTAGCGGCACACGGGCAACCGCGTCATCAGCACCCATCGTCTGTTGAGCGACTGAACCGGAAATAAGAAGCGCTAAGCGCTCTGCCCTGCGGGTTTCCGAGCCTCGCGACGTCGCCGCAAGGGGACATTGGGACTCCTGTGGTAATGATCAGCCACCAAGACCAGCGGGCCAAAGGCACCCCGCCTTGGATTACGCAGCAGATGCGCTGGCAGCAGAGCCTGGTATGCCTAAGGCGCGGGGATTCTGACCGTGCATGCCCGGCAAGACCAGCCTTAGGGAGTTCGCGAATGCACCAAAGCTCATAACCTCGCTGGGCGGCGGGGCCGTCAAGTGCACTGGCACCCCAAAATGCGAGAAATTGAGAGTCTCGGAGAACTCCATACCCATCGCTGCCTTTGTCGCGCGGGGAAGGTGAAGCTTCGTGAAGGTGAATGTGAACTGGCGGATGTTCTGCGACCCGTCGACCCAGATCGTAACGTGCAAATGGGCATTCGCGTACAGCTGCACCGCCAGGCTGGAAATGGCGTGCGGAAGCTTCGAATGTTGAAGCCTCTTCTCAAGCAAAGCCCTCGATGGGTTGAGGCTTACGGAGTAGCCAGTGCACTCGGCGCCGTTCACAATCTTCTTCCCAAGCGAAACCGCGTGCATCCCCTTCGATCGAAGCAGCCGCAGGATCGACGCGGGACCTCCCGCATCAAACCCAGCTCCAGATCCCCCCTTCACTGACGGCAACGAAACGGGCTCACTGATCCATACCTTGCGATGGAGAATCGAAGAGAGCTGAGGGAACGACATATATGCACTGCCACCAACCACAAGCACCTTGAACGCAAAGGACCCGGACAACGCAGATGCCGGAACTGATGCGATGAGTTCCATCGAACCATCGCTAAGATCGACCACACCGCTACTGGATATGGTCACAGGGGGCAAGCCTGGGCCCATGACAGTCTCCGAAAGATTGATCGACGCCGTCCTCTGCTGCTGCGTCGTCATAGCAGCTGCGATCACAGCGTCGAGCGGCGACGCCTGAAATAGCGAGAACCCGCACGCACTGCCGATTAGCGCGATCACCCCAAGACCAAGTGCAACCCTGACTGAACTTCCCCGAACCATAGCTCCCATGCGCATATCGCACCGTTCCCGATCCTTGCCAGAGCATCCGCATGGATGCTCCACGCAGACCACTCGCCATCTTACCCGTCCGGTAGCTCATTATAGGCACATCCGCGCCAATGTCGAGGGCGAATCGTAATGACATAGCCTCGACGAGTGACCTTTGCGTGAGAAGATCACAACGGCCCGTTCCATGTAGATTCCGACCACTGCCTCGCTCTACGAGTCTTCGCACGCGCAAAGCGGCCCAGAACAAAGTTCCGGGCCGCTTTGCTGAACGCCTCGCGTGGCTCGAGGAGTCCTGACTGACACGTCCTTTAATCGCCCTGAAAACTAGCTGCGATTGGAGCCGCCTCAGGCGGCGTTGGGCCGTGCCGCACCGCCAACAACGGGCTGCTTGAGCACCCTGATGAGCTTGGCATTCCCACCGATCTCAAGAATCACGACGTGCTCCCCATCATGTACGCCTGCGATCCCACCTACCGATGCAGGAAGGACGCGCGTCGCGGAACTCACTCGCTCGGTATGCGCTTTGCCCTTTGCGTTCTTTACGGTGATACTGCTCGACGATACGGACGTAACGACGCCCCTCACACGCCACGGCCTCGCTCCAGGTACCCACACCACCTTCGCCACGCCGTTTTCCGAGACCACCACGACATGCTCTCCATCATGCACACCAGAGATCCCGCCAAGCTTCACAGGCCGTACATGCGTAACCGAAGACACCGCGTCTGTCACCACCTGGCCATCCGCCTCCTTCAATGCGATGCTGGTCCCCGAGAGCGAACTCACAACGCCTCGATCGACCGCAAACGTCACGAAGCCGCTCTTCGTGTGCACGACCGCGGTCACATGTATGGAGTGCTCCGCAAGCCGAATAAAGCGGATCGCAATTCCGGGAAGGCGCCTTGGCCTGGAATGCTTCCCAGAGGCTAACGCCTTTCCTGCGTGAGAATGCAGGTTGGCTACCGGGGCGCTGCTTCCACCAGCGGCATACGCAGCTCCACCGAAACCGGCAGCCATCATCAAGGCCACCGTGCCCCCGATCAGCATCTTGCGTTTGAGCGAACTTGCGCTCATGCCGCGTTGGAGAACTCGTATCATCTCCATCAACTCCTTTCGATCAGTTCCGTGACACGATTGCCACTGCACACATCCTGCACCACCAATGTGAAAGCAGGGTTATCCTCTGGTTAGGGAACAGTGAAGATCGCTCCCGTGCCTCGACGGCGCTCAAGCGTCGACGACCGGTCTCGTTGCGCTACAGACCGAATTGAATCCTCCAATCCGATGGTACAAGTCTTCGCCGAAGCTGGTCGGAAGAGGTCCGCCCTCGGCGAGCTTGAAGCTCCGATGACCACCTTTGGCTCGCTCAGCCCGCAAGAAGAGCGCCTGCTCGAGTCTTCGTGAGTAAAGAGTGCTTGCCAGGGTAAACTGATGCGTGACGAACAGCACCTTCACCCCCGATTCGATCAGCGCTTCGACAATCTGACACGCGATCTCCGATCCCTCCCGCTCGTTTGTCGCGCCAAAGGACTCGTTGAACAACACCATGGAATGATGACCAATGCTGTCAGCAAGAAGGCTCATTCGAGCGAGGTCCTCGTCGAGCTTGCCACTTGCCATCGTCTCATCCTCCTGGCGGACGAAGTGGGTGAATACCCCGGCTGCAACACTGGCTGAAAAGGCTTCAGCTCCCACGAACATTCCGCACTGCATCATCAGCTGTGCGAGGCCGATGGCGCGAAGCAGGGTCGATTTGCCGCCGGAGTTCGCGCCGGTGATCATTACGAGAGTCTTGGCATCTGCGTTCGCATCGTTGCCAACCAGGCGGTGTTCGCTCCGCAAAGCAAGACACACGTCGTAGATCCCGCGAAATCCCAGTGTAGCTTGGGTTGACGGATGGGGGCGTGGCATGCAAGTCGGCTCGCCCTTGGCGGTGAGATGATCGTAGAGGTTAAGGCAGCTTGCATAGAAGCCGATCTCGATGCAAAGCATCCGGAAGAAGCCCAGGATGTGATCGGTCGACTGCGCGAGTGAATTCGCTGCAAGATCCTGACCGCGGTCGTTCAGCTCGGAGAGGAAGCGGCTGCCGGCCTCGTCCCGTGGTGCAAGTTGGAACGAGTAAGTCGACTGTGGACTCAGCCCGATGCGTTCCCTCCAGCTCCGCTTCGCGTTCCGAACGGGTCTTCTTAACACGTACCCCGTTCCCCTGTTCCCCTTCCCGAGGCGCGCGCTCACTTCGACACCACCCTTGAACTTGAGACGCTCGAGGTGCTCGTCGATCGCATGGAAATAATCATCGGTGAGGTCTTCGCTAAGCATTGAAAATAGCGTACGCATGCCCTTGGATTTCATTGTTCCTGCGTTCAAGTCCGCAATCTGGCGAAGACGCTTCAGGAGGTCCACGAAGATACCGAGCACCTCGACCGAGCGACGGAGCACGCCGCTCGGGTGCTCACCGTAAGGCCGGTAGATTCCCTGCTCTCTTACGATTGCCGCGAGCGTGATCGCATAGATCTCCCGGGCAACCGCTGGGTAGGCGAGGCAGTCTTTGAGAATCTCTTGGCGGTAGGCGACTTCGCTCGGTTCCGCGAGGCTCGATAATAGGGTGTACTTTGCTATCTCAAAGAGCAGTTCATCGCCGTTCGCCATTGCACCCAACATCGTTTCGATCTCAAGGTCCGCCACAAGATCACCAGCGCCCTGAGGGAGAGCTGGCCCCGACACGCTGAAACCAGCCCGCGGTGTGAAGGTGACACTGAGGCCGGTATCACGATCCGCAAACAGCAGATGTGCCTTCATCGTGCAATTCGCCTCTTCAGGGCCTCATAGGTAAGGCCGTACTTCTCGGCAATCGCGAGTGCGTGCGCCAAGCCGTCCGCGGGCTGGCGAACCACCTTGAAGGTACGCTCGAGTGGATTGTCCGGTGCAACAGTGCTGACCATACTCACTGTTTGGGGGCCAAGAGATGCGAGCTCTTCGACAAAGGTGACAACGACTGCCAGCAGACCAAGGCCTATGAGTTGCTCCAACACCTTTTCCCCAAGGAACTGTGCATCCGATAGCGTCGTCGACGCGAAGACCTCGTTCACCACGATGATGCTGTCGCGCGTAGCCGCCGCGATGATCCCCTTCATCCGCAATAGGTCGTCTTCAAGTCTCCCGGTCATGTTCTCCAGGTCCTCTCCATGCCCGAAGTGCGTAAAGAGCTGGTCAAAGATGTAGAGTCGGGCAGATCGACCGGGCACCGGACAGCCGATCCCCGCCAGGTGGTGCAGCTGGCCAAACATACGTGCAAACGTGGTCTTTCCTCCCTGGTTCGCCCCAGAAACCACAAGAATCCGCTCAAGACCCGACACATTGAAGTCGTTGCCGACGATGGCTGAGCCTTGCTCCACGAGCTTGGTCGCGAGCGCCAAGTCAAACGCCTCTTTGGCAAACACCTCGTTGTGGCGTCGTGTCACCTCCGGATAGCAGAACCTGAGGCCAGTTGATCGCAACGGCCGGAGAAACGCCAGGTAGGCAAGGTAAAAGTGCACCTCGCGATCGAAACGAGCAATCATCGGGTCAATAAAGGCCTGATGTTGTTCGAAAAACATGTCGAGATTGGCAAACTCCCCTGGGAATAGACGCGCGACCAGGGATAGTACTTGCGCTTCGATGTGGTTGAGCCCGGGAGGGTTCCGGAAGCCGAACCGGTAGTCTCTTGCAGATCCCTGCTTGAACCGCTCGAAGGTGGCAAGTACCTCCGCGCCATAGTCCGGTGCCCCGTCGTATCTCGATACCGTGACACGCTGTCCCTTGATGCGGATCGAGTACTCCACCTCCGCGAGACCTGCCCGGACGTCTTCGATCCCTGCGCAAACACCCTGAAATATGCGCGACTCGACATAGGCCGCTAAGTGCTCTCGAAATTCAAGTAGCGCTCGCGACCCCACTTCAATATGGCATAGAGCGTCAGCGAGAGATGCTACCGCTTGGCGATAGATGTCGACCGCATCGATGAACCAACTCTCCTTCTGATACCGATAACTGAGTTCTTGAACCTGCACGAGGTGTGCACGCGTCTCGCGCATCTGCTCAGCAAAAGACGAGACCACCTCGAAGACATCCATTTTCTCCAGATCAGCAAAGGCCTCCTGGCGGTAGCGGATAGTGTCAGAATCGTCCAGATGCTCGTAGAAAAACGGTGCGAGGTCGTACTCCCCACTCCCGACAGTGATCGAGTCCACAACCTGATCGAGGTTCAGGTCGCCAAAGTACTCTGGTTCCTCGCCCATCTCTTGGTTTACCGACACACGTCTCCCTTCCGGGAAGAGCACGCTGAAATCAGACCACGTCGAAACAGCGATCGCAGCGTCGATCAACACCATGCACCTTCAGGGCCCAACGCCCCGGTAAGCTCCTGGGATTGGCCACGTTCGGTTGCCGATTCGATCTGTGCCGCAACCATGTGTGCACACGTGCGATGTTCCGACTGCATGCGCTGTTCCTCGCCTTCTCGTCTGAAATCGATGGGTAGGTAGGAACTATCAGCACACGGCGCTTTCGGCTGAAAGCCTCGGCGGGATCCATCGCCGAACAGACTAATCCGCAACACGACCTTATCAGCGACACGCAACCTAACGGCATCTTGCTATTTCGACAGCGGCTTGTTGCGTGCCTCCTCAGCATCCGACGAGTACATCTCCCCGCTCGCGGTGATTGCGGAAAGTCCGAATCATCGACAGTGAGGCGATGGAAGTTGCTATTCATTACGCAGTCCACGAATCGGCGCCGGTTGCGATCGATCCTGCGCCAGTCGCCGACGACGCCATCCTCTGCTCCTTGGACTCCAAATCCCGAATCGGCGATACCACGTGTCGGTCCACCCGAACCGGCTCCGCCGCGGCGAGCGGCGAATGTCCGAGCGTCAGCTCGCGTGGAGGTACTCGCGAACGGCCCGCCAGATGGCCTCGGACACGCTGATGTGTTTCTCGGCAGCCCGCACGATCAACTCTCGCCTCAGCTCGGGATCCACGCGCACGGATTCCACGATCGCCGGAGCGACACCCATGGCCGGACGCCCGCCGCGTCGGCGGATGATCTCGTCCACGTCGTAGCCGGCTTGGGCCTTGTCGGCCATCGCCTCGACCATCTCGTCGGTGATCGAGGTTCCGTCTTCTTTACGTTCGTGATCCTTCGTCGTGGTGATTCTCCTGGCGGCAGCAGCCCGCGATACTTGGCTCGCATAGCCATGGCATGGATAACTACGGGTCCCTTTTCGGGCGATCCAACACGATCAGCTCCAGCAGGTTCCCTGACCGATCCGGGCCGATAAGCAGATACCTGACCGGGTCCTCAGCCACTTCGTCGACGACCGTGGCGTAACGGACGACGTGATCAATGTCAGCGTCCCCGACTCATGTCGTCGAGCCGAAGCCAGCACATCCACACGCAGGAGTCGTACTACGAAACCGCTACCTCCGGACATCGAATCCAGACGCTGGGCGCATAACCACCGTGAAGACGAGAAGGGGATGCTGGCGCAATTGACTCAGGCACCATCCAAGGGTCGAAGATGCACGACGTCGCCTGCGACCACGGTCCTGACACTGTCGCCAACATCTACAAGGAGATGCCCCTCAAGTGTGATATCCACGGCTTTGCCAGCGAACGACTCTTCGCCGATTTCAACCCTCACGCGCCTGCCAATCGTCTCAGAGAATCTTCGGTAATCTTGGACCTGGCGCCGCTGTCCCGCGAAAGAGGCCAATGCCTGGTACCGATCCTCCAACAAGTTGAGAAAGCAATCGAGAAACTCCTCACGTCCCACATCCCGACCGGTCTCGATCGCGAGGCTGGTCGCGCTGGTCGCGATCTCCTCAGGCAACCCTTGTGACCACTTGAGGTTCAACCCCAGGCCAGCCACCACTACACGAACACCATCATCGAGAAACGTTTCCGAAAGTATCCCCGCCAACTTGCGCCCGCGAACCATAACGTCGTTCGGCCACTTGATGCCCACATCGATTTCTGCCACCTCACGGCACGCGTCAGTTACCGCTAGTGCCACAACCGCCGAGCACAAATGGAGCCGGTCTGCGGCAAGGCCTGGACGCATGAGCATTGACACCAGCAACGATGATCCGGGCGAGGCCAGCCAGCGCCTGTCCAGCCTGCCGCGTCCAGCCTCCTGGTGGTCTGCCACCACAACAAGCCCCTCGGGTGCGTGAAGTCGCGCCTCGCGCACCAGGTAGCTGTTGGTAGAGTCGAGCGTGGCAAACCTGCGGACCTCACGGAAGACCCTCCGACGAGTGGGCGCGTTTGGGAACCGTGCCAGCAAGCCGTCCGACTGCTGGCCGGCAGGCACGGGGGACGACAGACCCGGCAAATCGTTCGTGGGTAGCATGGCGTGTGAACTGACAAGATTTTCTCAAACGAGCGCCGGGTCCGCCAATCCCAGCCGTGCGTGCTCTAGAATCAAGATTGAGGTTCGCTGTCACGACCCGGCATTCATTGATCGATCTCAGACAATCGTCGAGGCAGCTGCCTGGGGAGCATGCAACGTATCGAAGGCGCTTTTGCAACATTGACGATCTTCATGGCATGTCCTCAAGACATGCTGCTCAACGTCCGGCCTATGCTCGACGCCAAGTGGCGTAAGTGGCGAAATATGATCCATGATGCTCGACCTACAACAATGCCGCACCTTGGCTCGCAAGGGCTTGGCGAGATACTGTCCACAAGGATGCAAAGATCAGAACCGAAGGAACTGCAAATGGTCAAACACTTCGAACACTCCCGGCAGCACATGACTGGATGCGAATGCTGAAAAAAGTCCTCATTGCCAACAGAGGCGAGATAGCGGTACGTGTCATACGCACCTGCAAGGAGCTAGGCATCACGACCGTAGCGGTGTACTCAGATGCTGACCGCGATGCGTTCCACGTTCGCATGGCGGATGAGGCGTACCCGTTGGGCGGCACTACCGCAACAGAGAGCTACCTCGCAACCGATGCGATACTCGCTGCCATCGAGCGCAGTGGAGCCGATGCGGTGCATCCTGGCTACGGATTCTTCGCTGAGAACGCGGACTTCGCTCAGGCAGTCCACGGGTGCGGTGCTGTATTCATTGGACCCGGCCCGGATGCCATCGAAGTCATGGGGGACAAGATCAGCTCCCGGCTCGCTGCGGAGAAGGCTGGCGTCGCTGGCGTCCCGGGGCGAACTCAAGCCGTGATGGACCCTGAGGAGATCATCGCCTTTGGCAACGAGAGCGGATGGCCGGTCGCCATAAAGGCCGCCTTTGGCGGCGGCGGTCGAGGAATGAAAGTTGTCTCGAAACCCGATGAGGCGGCTGAAGCCATGGATTCGGCACAACGGGAGGCGACGGCGTACTTCGGCCGATCGGAAATCTACCTCGAACGTTATCTCTCCTGGCCAAGGCATATAGAAATGCAGATCATCGCGGACACGCACGGGAACGTGGTGTGGCTCGGCGAGCGAGACTGCTCCAGCCAGCGCAGGCACCAGAAGCTTATCGAGGAAGCCCCAGCGCCCGGGATCACGGACAGCGTGCGCAACGCTATGGGGGAGGCTGCGGTGAAGGTTGCCAAGGCGTGCGGCTACGTGAATGCGGGAACGGTTGAATTCCTCTATCAGGACGGCGAGTTCTTCTTCTTGGAGATGAACACTCGCCTGCAGGTTGAGCACCCGATAACCGAACTGACAACTAGCCTAGACCTCGTAGAATGGCAAATACGCGTCGCCTCTGGCGAGCAGCTCGCCTTCAACCAAGAGAGCATCGCACGTCAAGGGCATGCAATCGAGTGCAGGATCAACGCTGAAGACCCGTCGAAGGGCCTCTTCACCCCGAGTCCCGGAAAGATCACAATCCTTCGCCAAGCAGGGGGGCCGGGGGTGCGTACCGACTCCGGCTACGAGGAAGGCGACATCGTCAGCCAGTACTACGACAACCTCATCGCCAAGCTCGTAGTATGGGGAAAGAGCAGGGAGGCAGCTCGCCAGCGGATGCTCAGGGCTCTGGCTGAGACACGCATCGAAGGTGTCGCCACAAGTATCGACGCACACGTTGCGATCCTCTCCCATCCCGACTTTGCGAGCGCATGTCACTCGACTCGATGGGTTGAGGAACGCCTGGACCTTTCCGAACTGGAGATAGAGCGGCCGGGGAGCGCGCAGCAACTTCAAGATGGGACTGCTGACGCTGCTGGCACCAGCGAGCGCGGTCCGGTTTCAATGCATGAGGTAACAGCGGAGGTAGAGGGAAGGCGCTACCAGCTGAAGCTGTGGATGCAAGACCCTCTCGACAGCGATGATGCGACCACGGGAACACCTGGGAGGACCTTGGCGGCACGGCAGGGCTCAAACCGGGGACGCGCCACGCAATCACCACGCCATCGAGCATCCGCCACGCTCGGCGACGACGGGGACGTGCGCGTTCCGATGCAGGGTACGATAGTGAAGGTCCTCGTCGGCGTCGGAGACGAGGTGGAAGCAGGCCAGCCACTGTGTGTGCTCGAAGCAATGAAGATGGAGAACTCTGTCAATGCCACAACCTCCGGGACAGTCGTGGACGTGAAGGTTGAAGCCGGCGCGGCTGTGACCGCTGGCGATGTCGTGATGGTCATCTCCCGGCAAGGGCTATAGCCAGGGAGACGAGTTCAGACTCTTGGCAACTGCACCTCGGGCTTCCGCCCAAACTTCGCACCTGAGCGTGTCCCGTGTCATGCACGGTTTCACGGAGCAGCGCTAGTGCCGGACGTCTTCGAAGCTGTTGAGTCACTGAAGAGCTTTGCTCGGATCCGAGTACACGACAACGCTGAGCATCTCCTCGCACTGAGCCACACGATCCACGCCAACCCGGAACTCGCCTTTCAAGAGCACGAAGCCTCAGCTCGGATCGCGGACACACTTTCGCGTCACGGATTCAGCATCCACGCAGGCGTAGCCGGGCTGCCGACCGCGTTCGTGGCAACAGCCGGTTCCGGGCCCTTGGTTATCGCTATATGCGCAGAGTACGACGCATTGCCTGGAATCGGCCATGCTTGCGGCCACAATGTGATCGCATCTTGCGCAACGGGAGCCGGCATCGCACTTGCAGCAGTCGCGGATGACCTTGCGATAACTGTAAAGGTGATCGGAACGCCAGCGGAAGAGGGCGGAGGAGGAAAGATCATCTTGTTGGAGCATGGCGTCTTCGACGGGGTTCACGCCGCGATGATGGTCCATCCCGCCAGCTTCGACACCACGGACATCTCCTGCCTCGCTGTCTCGCATATTCAGGTGAGCTACACCGGCGAAGAGGCCCATGCGTCCGCCTTCCCCGAACGCGGTGTGAATGCAGCGGACGCCCTCACGATCGCACAGGTGTCCATAGGGCTCCTGCGACAGCACCTCAGGCCGAAAGACCAGGTGCATGGGATCGTCACGTTGGGCGGTAGCGCCCCGAATGTGGTTCCCAAGCATGCCCAGGGTCAGTTCATGATACGAGCCCGAACCCTTGAAGATCTCGCTACGCTCGAGCCGAGGATTGAGCGATGCTTCCGGGCAGGTGCGACTGCGACCGGTGCAGAGCTCTCAATCGAACGCCTCAGCCCGACCTACTCAGATCTCACCCCCGATGTGGATATGCTCGCCTTCTACACCGCAAATGCTGAGCGCCTCGGACGATCATTTGCCCCTCCGAACGGGATGCCAATCACGCTATCGACCGACATGGCAAACGTCTCAAGGAAAGTGCCATCCATCCATCCGATGATCGGTATTGACGCGGGTGGAGCAACCAACCACCAACCAGAGTTCGCCGCGGCATGCATTAGCGCATCTGCAGACCGCGCAGTTCTCGACGGTGCAACTGCTATGGCTTGGACCGCAATTGATCTGTCGATGAGCCGTCACGGCACCTGATCCGGCTATTTCGGGCGCAAACTCGGCCCTTCAGGGCTGGGAAAGCCCGTCGTAGGGTTCACAATGGGATCTTCTGGCGAGCGATGTACTCGGCGATAACCGACAGAGGCGCCACCACAGGACCCGGCAAACTACGACGGCGACCAGAAGTGTCCTTTCCACAGGAACCTGGAGATGTGCCGGGGGAACTCCTTGCACAAGATACGCACCGACACGCCCTTTGGGAGGTTCACGAGGATAGGGATCTGCACAGTGGGTGGATACTCGACAAGCAGATGCACATGGTCCTCCACAACGTTGAACTCGGTGAGGGCTTGATCGTTTCGTAGAGATCGTGGGCAATCGTCTCGGTACTGTGAGCATGGAGAGCAAGTTGTTCTCGTGAGAGCGAGGTGAGGAACGTTCGGATGTCGTACTTGCCTGGGTTGTGCTTTGCTTTCCACTCCGCATGCACCCAGTCGACCGCCTCGCCCCAGCGGAGAGGTGTTGGGCGACAGGTCATTTGATCACGACAACGACACAGAGCGCGAGGATGGAATCCATCGCATGGACGCCCACATCGTCGCCAACGAGGAAACTG
>JAJZXF010000140.1 GCA_021802485.1 Actinomycetes bacterium
GTCGTGCAAGCCGAAGCTAGCAAACTCATCCACCAGCTCTTTAGAGCCAGACCCGTTGGTCGCGGTGGCGTGATGTGCGCGATGCCAGGCAAACCAAGCCAGACGGCAGGGCTAGAAGCCCCGTCCGCCATGGCGGGGAGGTCCACGGTGCGGTTCCTTCTCTTTTCAGATCTGCATCTCGATACGCCGTTTCGTTGGGCTAACCCGGATGTGGGACGCAACCGCCGGCGGATGCTTCGCGAGACCCTTCGTAGGATCGCTCGCTTGGCAGACGAACTCAGGGTCGAGGCGCTCTGCTGTGGTGGGGACCTATACGAACATGAGCGCTTCTCGCCGGACACCGGGGCGTTTCTCCGGGTTACATTTTCCGAACTCGCTCCCATGCCCGTGCTTATCGCTCCCGGCAATCACGACTGGCACGGATCTGCGAGCCTGTACGAGCAGGTCGACTGGTCGGAGAATGTCCACGTGTTCTCCGAGGACCGCCTGACTCCAGTGTGTATCACTGACGGCTTGACGATCTGGGGAGCCGCTCATCGCGCGCCCGCCAGCACCGCAAACTTTCTTGAGGGTTTCCATGTGGAGCGTGGCGGCGTCCACCTTGCGTTGTTTCACGGCTCGGAGCAAGCGAGCTTTGCTTTCCAGGAGCAGGCCAAGGAGCCCCACGCGCCGTTCCGAGCTGATCAGGTACCTGCCGCTGGCTTGCACCACGCGATGCTTGGTCACTTTCACATACCGGTCGACGGCAAGTGGCACACCTATCCTGGCAATCCGGATCCGCTTGAGTTCGGGGAGGAAGGTGAGCGTGGGGCGGTCTTGGTTATCGTCGCCGAAGGCGGCAGCGTGAGCCGGGTGCGTCACCGGGTCGCTTTGTCTACCGTGAGTGACGTCAGCGTGAACCTTGACGGCGTGACTCACACGGAGCAGGTTTTCGATCGTGTCCGTCGTGCCGTTGCGCCCCTCGAGGGCTACGTGCGCGTGACGCTCACTGGCGAGGTCGACCCCGACGTCGACCTGCGTCCCGAGGACATCAAGCCCGAGACCGTCGCCGCTCACCTTGAGGGCATTGCGGTGCGTCTTGGGACACTCAGCATCGCCTATGACATCGAGGAACTCGCCGCGGAACATACGGTCCGGGGAAAGTTCGTCCGGGACGTGCTGGGCGCAAAGCAGCTCACGGAGGAACGCCGTCGCCGCGTCCTCGTGACGGGACTGCGTGCACTCGATGGCCGCAACGACCTCGAGGTCCGTTGATGCGCATCGAGTCCGTCACCGCTCACGCTTTCGGCCCACTGAAGGGGGAGACTCTTGAGTTCGCGCCAGGAATGACTGTGATCGTTGGTGACAATGAGTCGGCGAAGTCTAGCTGGCATGCGGCGATCTACTCGTCGCTCTGCGGACGCCGTAGAGGCAAGGGTCGGGCATCCAAGGAGGAGCAGAACTTTGCGGACCTTCACCAGCCATGGGATGGCGGACAATGGTTGGTGTCGGCCGTGGTCTGCCTCGATGACGGGCGGCGGATAGAACTTCGGCAGGACCTCGACGGCAAGGTGGATTGCCATGCTATCGACTTGGCGCTTGGCCGGGAGGTATCGGCCGAGGTGATGTACGAGGGCACGCCGGACGCAGCGCGCTGGCTTGGGCTCGATCGCCGCTCGTTCGTCGCTACAGCCTGCGTCAATCAGGCTCAACTTCTCGGCGTGCTCGAAGGGGCCGATGGGTTACAAAGCTATCTTGAACGGGCCGCGTCGACCGCAGGGGCGGACGCTACCGCTACCGAGGCGCTCGAGCGCCTCGAGGCCTTTCGTCGCGACCATGTCGGTCGCGACGATGCAAGGAGCGCCAAGCCCCTTCGTAAGGCGATTACACGCCTTGACGACGCGCGGCGGGAACTCGGCGAAGCCCGGGAGTCCCACGCGAGTTACCTCCAATGTCTCGAGGAAGTCGAAAAGCTGCGGAGATCAGCCGAGGAAGCAGAACGCCGCGCAGCTCTACAGGAGGCCGCTGCGGCCCGCAGGTTGGCAGTCGATCAACGCACGCGGTACGAGCGTGTGGTGGACCTTGAGCGAGGCCTTGGTGGGGTAGCGCCGCAATCGGCAACCGATACGTTTGCTCTTTCAGCCAAGGTCGAGCGGGCGTTGGAGGCGTGGAGGGATCGGTCCGATTTCATAACACTTGACGGACCCTCAGTAGCTGAGCTTGAGGAGGAGATAAGCCAGCTGCCGGCGATGCCTGATGGCGAGGTGGGGGTAAGTTCGGAGACCCAGCAGGCGTACGGAATGTTGACCCGGATTGAATCCGCTCTTGAAGCTCATGACGCCACAAGGCCGAACTCCCCCGAGATGCCTCCTTTGGACATCGACGCCGCAGAGCTAGTCGAGTTAGCTCAGGCATTGGAGCAGAGCCCGCCGGCCGCTGACCCCAGTCTCGCCAATCGGGTGCAGGTCCTAACCGGGCGAGCTCGCGCTCTGGAAGTCGCCAACCGAAGGTCGACCCTATTGCTCGGGGTCGGGATTTTATTGACGGTTGTCGGTTCGTTCGGGGCAACCATCGGTCCTCGGGCTACGAGTGTGGTCGCTCTAATCGGCATCGTCATCATTGTCGTGGGTGCTCTCACCCGAAAGCGGCGACGCCTTGCGATCGCAAAGGCGGAGCTTTTCGAGCTCCAGGCACAAGCCGTCCGTGCTCGTGAGGGTACCTTACAGATCACGGAGACCCGCCAGCGCGCCGAGGCGCGATGTTCCGAACTCGGAATCCCCCCCGTTCCTGCATCCCTTCGGGTGCTCGTCGGGCGCCAAGCGCGCTTCCAAGCGTACGAAGAGGGGATTAGCGACTGGGGGCAGAAGCGGGCGGAGCTTGTTGCTGGCCGCGAGAAGGCAGCAGAACGGCTTCGAACTGCGCTTGAGCAAACTGGAGATCCTGTTGATTGCGACGTGATGACGGCGTTTATCGAGCACGAGGATCGGTGTCGAGAACGCGCAATAATTGCCGAAAAGGCTAGGCGGCGGTCCGGCCTCGAGGCCCAGCTCCACGAGCGCAAGAGATCCGAAGAGATGGCTGCGAAGGCCGCTGCGGCCCGGCAAGCAGCTGAGGGCAATATCCTCGAAGCGGCACGATCATGCGGCCTTCAATCAAGGTCGCCCGAAGAGGCCGCGGTCGCGTTGGGGATCTGGAAGCAGCGGTGCCAGGCAGATCTTGATGAGCTGGAAGCCCGCCGTAAGGAATGGTCTGAGTTCGAAGCGCTTCTCGACGGTCGGACCGTGGAGCAGTTGGCTGAAGCGTTAACGGCTGCTGAAAGGGACGCACAAGCCCGTGCGGCTCGTTTCGACCTAGCCGAAATTGCCGCAATGGCTGACGAGGATATTGCTTCAGAGCTCCCAACGTTGTGGAAGGCGGCTACGGATGCGAAGACAGATGCCGCGGCGGCAGGGGGCGCTCTTGGCGCACAAGCCAGGGGGTTGCCCTGCGTTGCCGATGCGGAAGAGGGACTCGCCAGCGCCGAATCTGAGCTCGCGCGCGTCCGCGAACTCGACGAGACCCTCGTAGAGGCGAGCGAGTTTCTTGCAAAGGCGCAGCAAGGGGTGCAACGGGACGTGGCACCCCTTCTCGCCGCGACTCTGACACGGTGGCTCCCGAGGACGACTGCCGGCCGTTACATCGACGCGATGGTGGACCCAACGACACTCGAGGTGAGGGTGTGTGGTCCGAGTCGCCGCTGGCGTCGAGCTGATCGACTCTCGCGCGGCACTGCCGAGCAGGTGTACCTGCTTCTTCGGATTGCTCTTTCACGGCATCTCACTGGTGGGAAAGGCGTATGCCCGCTACTGCTGGACGACGTCACGGTTCAGGCTGATGCTGGTCGTACTGTCGAGATTCTCGGGCTACTCCATGACCTATCAGCTGAGCAGCAGGTCGTCGTATTCACGCAGGAACGCCTCGTTGCGGAGTGGGCAGAGCGGAACCTTCATGAGTCCGTAGATGCCATCCGCGAACTACCCGTAGTTGGCACCGAGTAAGAGGCCGCGCGGATAGGAAACATGGCCTCTTCACTGGGCTTGTCTGGCAGGAAGCCGGGAGCTGAGCACCCATGTGTTGAGCGACGGGTTATTTGATCACGACAACGACACAGAGCGCGAGGATGGAATCCATCGCATGGACGCCCACATCGTCGCCGACGAGGAAACTGTCAAGGCCGCAGACGACCCTCACATGCTGGACTTTCGGCCTTGACAGGAACGAGAGGCGACGCACAATGTGGCCATGGCGTTGGTGCCGGCCGTGATCACGTTGAATGTCTCCCCGTGCTCATTTAGCGTGGCGGTCGACACCATGTTGTCGTGGGGAGAACGATGGGAGACAGCTCTCGAATAGGCTGGCCCATCCAGACACGACATCCAAATACATAGCTCTGCACTGAAAGCTTGTCCTGGCACCGCATCTTTTCTTGTACGCAACTGACCTGATCGGTTCGCTAGAACTGCTGGTCACTGGCCCTATGTCCCTCTCCGCTGAGTCTCTTCTTGACATCCCCTTAACAAGGTGGTGGCTCTTCAAGGAGGTTCTGGTTCCCACGAACCAGGTCTGGACGCACTTTGTGGTGAAGTGATCTCCGTCTCTGGGCTGTGTGGGTAAAGAGGCACCAACAAAAGTTGAGTCCCAGTGAGTGGTGTATGAGCCAGAGCTGAGGTGATGGGAGAAATCCCCCACACGCGGTGGTCACCGTGTCAACCTTTAGAAGAAAGTCAAACAACTACTGAAGGAGGAACACGATGAC
>JAJZXF010000141.1 GCA_021802485.1 Actinomycetes bacterium
AACCACCTGTTGGGCCAGATCGGCCTGTCTGGCGACGAGCCGACCGAGTGGTGGAACCTGGTCGCGCACCGCGAGTTGGGGCACCGGACCGCCACCCAGGCGTGGCTTGCTGGTGACACCGAGACGGTGAGGGCACTCGTCGAGCACTGATACGAAGCGACCGGGTTGGCAGCAGATCGTGGCTCGAGCACTCCGGAGTTTCTAATCGAGCTTCGTAAGAGGCTTGCCGAACTGGACGAACGTTTCTTCAGCTCCTTCCACAGAACCGCGTAACGTGCCGTTGCGGGACAAGTCTGCCCTCCACGAGTGGGGCGGGGGCGTCCATCCTATTCGATCTGGCAGATCGTCAAGCTTTGGATTGAAGGCCTCGCTTGACCATGGCAAGCACCCGCACGCCGTTCCCCGAGTAGTCCGACCTGCCAAATTGCGAGGTTCGCATTGCGGAGGTGCCCAACTCGGGGGGTGTCGAGGTCTTCTATCGAAGCGAGTTCACCGATGAGATTGCGGATCTCTACTGGTTGGACGCCTTCCGGGGGAGTAACGGTGAACCTCGCCGAGCCGTTGGGAAGAGGCCTGGTGACGCGGCTGAATCCAGTGCATAGAGCTATCCGCCTATCCCGAGTAGGCTCTACATGCTGTGGTCGACCGTCTGGTCAGAGGAGTGCACTACCGCCGCACTACCGCCGCACACATGCCGAGCTGCTGCGTGGTTTTCGACGGACGCTGACTGGCTTGACTACCTGGACTGGCCGCGATAGCCAGACGGGTTCATCTGCCCGAAGTGCGACTCGGATGGTGGCAGGGTCGTCCTCCTTGGCGAGTCGGCGCGCGCGGTCCTCTGGGCGGCGCTTGGCGAACCAGTCCTCACCGAGGTCATCGTAGGGGAAATCGTTGGACAGGATGTGCCACGCTGCGACGAGGATCGAGTGGTCGACGGCCTTGTTGTTGGCCTTCGCATATCCGATCCGTCCGGTGAGGCGGTGGTACTGTGCGCCGAGGTGGGTATCCTTGGATCGCCCTGCAGCCGAAGCCGCTGCGCTGAGATGTACCCCGAGCCAATGGTGTCCCTAGCGGATCCTTCCGGACTTGCACTTGCTGGCCGACTCGTAGTTCCCAGGATGCACCCCGCCCAGGATGCCAGATGCCCTGAGATTGCAAAGCGGCTCATGTCGACACGGACTACCGTTGCGTTCCGGCGATCCCGCCAGCAATCCCGCGGATTGGCGGGGCGCTATGACGGCGGGGGGGGACAGGGTGGACTCCGTCGCCGCGTGAACACGAGTTGGCGAGACGCGTTCGAAGGACAGGCCTCCTTTCAGCAGGGACATCGGGGGTCTCTGCGAGGGACAGGATGGTTGCTAAGAAGTTACCGGGGGCGGTAACATCTGTTTGTGCCAAAGGTCCGTCGAGGCGGCTATGTCTTTATCGCATGGACTGGGGACCATAGTCCTCGCCACGTTCACGTGTACCGGGACGGAGTTCAGGTGGTGAAGTGGGATCTGGAGAGTTGGCAGCCGATGAAGGGGCAGGCACCGGCACGGGTGGAGAAGCTGTTGAGAGAACTTGTGCAGAAGGGAACGCTATGAAGATCCTGAGTGTTGTCGCCAACAACCGAAAGCACGTCTTCGAGGTGCGTACGCGCCGGCAGGCACTCGTGTTCCCGTACGCGAAAACCGATCCTCGACCTTCGCCGACGGAACGAGTAACTGATGCGTTCGTCGATTCCGAGCTCGGCAATGAGGGATTCACCTACAGGCTGAGCTCAGGCGTTGAAGGTAGTGTGCATGTGGACGCTGTACTTGAATACAACGAGGATCCCTCCTACATGGCGGAGCTTACGCTCTACCGGCTCACGCAGAACGCGCGGACCAGGTTTGAAGCGTCTGGTCTGTCGGCGCGTGAGGTGGCACGCGGGCTTGGTACCTCGCCGACTCAACTCTACCGGCTCTTGGATCCGACGAACTATTCGAAATCCGTTCGGCAGCTGATCTCCCTGCTCTACTTCCTTGGCTGCGAGGTGGATGTTGAGGTCAAGGAGCGTACTGGGCGCCCCATGGCGAGTTGATCCACTCTTCGGGTCCCGGCATTCTGGCCTAGGTCTGGTTGGTGTCGTGTCAGCCGATGTGGCCTACCAGGCTGCATTCTGAGCCGACAACGGTTGAATTGGATGTCCTTGTAGTGGGTATCCAGGGAGATCTTGGGCTTGCAGTTGAAGCCTCCCGGCCCTAAAGGGCCAGGATTCCGTGTCGACGCCCTGTCTCCTGCCGATACTGCTGGCAGGCCGTAGGGAGCGCCTGGTTTCCGGGGCATGTTGTTCATGCCGCCACCGATGTAGCTGTGGTGGCGTGGACCGGTACCGGAATGTGGCCGAACACCTCTGTCGCACCACGACTGCGCCGTTTTTGACGGGCTGTGATGCGCGCCGCTGATCGCTGCGAGCGACGAGGTCGGCCTCGGTGCTTGGGTGTTCCGCTCGACCTCGCCATCCCTCCGGCTTCTTGGAGGTGAGGTGCGAACGCCGCAAAGTGTGCTGCGGCTCCCTCTAAGTCGAGCAGGTCTGTGCTGGCACCATCAGCTCCAACAACGGGATTGACATACAGGCCGAGGAACGCGGAGAACAGGTCCCGTTGAGCCTCACGCCCGCAGTTGGAACATCGGTGAAAGCGTTGCGAGAGAGGTTTCTTCTCCCGGTGCCCGCACACACAGGTCTGAGACAGCGCAGTAGTGCGGGTCGCATAACGGTACGCCTTGCCACCAGCATTCTCGGCTTTGTGGAACAAGAGTGCCATCGCTTCCCCAACTGCTCGATCACGCACTGAGTGCGGGTACATCTTTTGCCATGTGGCGTAGTTGAGCGCTTCTGTTCGCACGTTGACCCCGTAGGCAAGTAGTTCGTTGACGAGCTGGCCGTGCAGGGTCGTTCTGGTAACAGCTATACAGCGGTAGAGCTCGGCTATCTGGACGAGAGTCTGTTGAGCGGCCTTGGTTCGGTTCTTCCACCACGCACAGGTCTTCTTGTGTTGTCCCATCTCATCGAAGCACTGTGGCGAACCCGCCCGGTGCTGGCGGTCGAGATGGCGCTGCAATCGCCGCAGCTCAGCTTGGATGTCTTTGATACTCTCCGCGAGCACCCGGTGCCCTATGGCTTCGGGAACCGGGTTGCCATAGGCGTCTGCGACCACAACCGACATGATCGACGGTCCTACGTCGGCGCTGATGGTCCCAGTGCCAGTTTCGTGACGTATTGGCGGACGCCCGTCGACCACGAACTGTGCACGCAAACTCGGCCGTCCCCGGATCATGTTGCGCACGATTCGAGTCTGGATCAGCCCACCAGAAGCGATCAGGGATTCCAGGCGGCCTCGCTCAACTGCGACCTCCCTATCATGTCTGCTGGTCGGGTGCTTTGATAAGGGTTCGACGGGGATGACCATCTTCGACCAACGCACAGCGACCAGGTGCCCGTTGTCGAGGACTGGTTGTATGTCTCCGTACTTGTCAGAGCACTCGAGCGACCGCAGTCCTCTGGATGCGTTCTTGAACCGGGGCTTTCCGCCAAGACGCAGGCTCCAGCGGTTCACTGCATCAAAGGCCCGCGTGCCAAGACGCTGGGTCTCTTGAGCACCGACGTGTTCTCTTACCCATGCCTTGCGCAAGCTAGAGCTATAGGTCCTCATTGCGTCTGCGGTAAAACCGTGGGTGCCAGCTACCTCGTTGAATACCTTCTTCCTCGCTACTGACTCTTTCGACTTGGGCGGTCCTTAGGGCATTGCCTTCGCGGCATTGAAGGTTGGGTCTGCTCGCATGTGTTTGCAGCGAGCAAGTGATTCTCCAACACAGGCGTTGTAGACGCGCCGACCTGCATCCAGCCTCTTGTTTACCGTGGCCAAATGAGCCAATGTCGGGCGCAGTGCCTGGTTGATGACGTGGGTCAGAGAACCTCGCTCACGCTTTCGGGGATGACGCTTACGCTTCGTTGCTTGGCCTGTAGGGGACTTGCTCACTCGCCACATAGTGCCATAGGCATGTATCACCACACTGGATACCGGACCTTCATATACACGAGAGGCCGGTTTCAGGTATGGAATCTTCATGTCTACTTGGTATTTGTGACCAATACTGACGTCGCGCCTTCGCGAAGCACCTCTCTCATTGTCACGAGACCCATGTCGGAAACCTGCGAGGACTTGTCGCACAACCCTCACTGAGTTCAACGTCGTGGAGGACCACGTACATCTGCTTGTCTAGTATCCACCCACTGTGCAGAACTCTATCCTCGCAAACAGCCCAAAGAGCGTGTTGGCCCGCATCCTGGGAAAAGAGTTCCCCCGTCACGTCTCGAAGTTCCTGTGGAAAGGACACCTCTGATCGCTGTCGTACTTCGCAGGGTCCTGTGATGGTACGCCTCTGTCGGTCATCTCGGAGTACATTGCTCGCCAGGAAATCCCGCAGTAAGCAAGCGAGACGTGTCGCCACCACCTACTATCCCAGTCCGATGTTCGCTATCTCGGCCCTGAAGGGCCGAGATAGCGCTCACAGATGCAGGGATCAACAAAGTCGCCATGACCTTGCGGCCACCTGCGAGGCATGAAATGCTGATGGGGTTCGGCGTCTGCAGCTCGGAGCGGTCGCCACGACACCGCGGTCGAGTAGAAGCGGCTCGTACGGCGGGTCAGGGCGCTTCGAGTCCAGGGCATCTTGACAGCGAAGACCGGATAGCCG
>JAJZXF010000041.1 GCA_021802485.1 Actinomycetes bacterium
ACCGGTCCACGCCACCACAGCTACATCGGTGGCGGCATGAACAACATGCCTCGGGAACCAGGCGCTCCCTACGGCCTGCCAGCAGTATCGGCAGGAGACAGGGCGTCGACACGGAATCCTGGCCCTTTAGGGCCGGGAGGCTTCAAGACTGCCAGTGCGAGGCCTGCATCAACTTGAGGCACGCTGGATCAGGCGACTGGCAAAGCCGCAGCTTCTGGCTCGAGGATCGTTCCTACAAGCCTTCGCGGCACCTCGCAGGCGATGAAATAGCAGACGTGGTCATCGTGGGGGCTGGCTTCACCGGCCTGTGGTCTGCGATCGTGCTCAAGGATGCAGATCCCAACATTGACGTAGTGATTGTCGAGCGGAAGGTAGCCGGATACGGCGCGAGCGGGCGCAATGGCGGTTTCGCCATGACAATGGTCGCACGTAACATCCACGACCTCCTGCGCAAGGTTGGCCCAGCAGCAGCGAAAGCGACCCATCTTGCCATGCGGGATGCGTTGGCAGAAATCGAGTCCTTTTGCGCGAGCGAAGGCATCGAAGCCGGAATCACCCATACAGGCCTGCTGACTGTCTCGAACGGGCCCGAGCAAGACATCAGGATCCGTCAGGATATCGCGGCCGCCAACCGGCTCGGGCTCGCTGACTTCCATGAACTTTCACGCGCACAATGTCAGGAAATGCTCCACAGCAGCCGGCTCCGATTGGGACACTTCGAAGATGACGCGCTCCTCCTCGACCCCGCAGCTTTAGTCCGCGGGCTGCGCGATTCAGCTCTACGGAGAGGGGTGAGGATCTACGAGATGACACCCGTCGACGCCCTAGAGGAGATCGCGGGACAGCGTGTCGAGGCACGAACCCCATTCGGCACAGTGCACGCAGACCGAGCGCTGATCGCGACAAACGCCTATGCCTCACTGATACCCGCTCTACGCCGGTTCATTTTCACTATCTACGCCTACATCATTCTGACCGAGCCACTGACCGACGAACAGTGGTCGCGCATCGGTTGGGAGCGGCGAATGGGGATCGAGGACAAGCGCGTCATGCCCCATTTCCACCGTCCAACACCCGACGGGCGGATACTCTGGGGTGGACGCGACGCTCCGATCGCCCCCGAGGGCCCGAACCCGCGCCGCGACCGCGATCAGCGGATCTTCTCCCGCCTGGAGGAGACGCTCCGCTGGACTCTCCCCCAGATCAGCGATGTTAGAATCTCCAATGGTTGGGCGGGTCCCGTGTGCGCAACGTTGAACTGCTTTGCGTCAGTCGGATTCACCGGCAAGTCCGAGCGGATCTGTTACGCACTTGGCTACGCGGGCCACGGTGTCGGACCCTCCTACCTCACAGCAAAGATCGTTCGCGACATGTTGCTTGGCGCCGATAGCGATCTTCTCGGACTCCCGATGATCACCAAGCGCCCCGTACCGCTGCCACCAGGGCCGCTCCGGCCGCTTGCACTTCGCGCAACCCAGCATGTCCAGGAGTTCCTGCAGCGCTCCGACGATTCAGGAAGCGACAAGAGTGCTCTCGTGCGCCTCGCGCTCAGAGTGCTGCAGTAGCGAGGTTCCCTGACACCTCAGTGGCCAACTTTCCCACGCGAACGCGGCGTCGTCACGACAACCCCCCACCCAGGTTTGGGCGTGCGGTCACCTTATGCCCAGGGAATGACTCCCACGGCACTCATGTCAACCGTGTGCACGCCCGCTGGAAGTTGCTTCGAACCCATCGAGCCGTGGAACTTCGCAGTGCCGAAGCTGAAGATCCCGCCGTCGGATGCGACCTCCCAGTAGCCATGGCCGCCAGGCGTCGTCGCCATTGCGACGATCGGCTTGTTCAGGTGCTTGCCGCCCATCGAGCCATAGAACTTCGCAGTGCCGAAGCTGAAGATCCCGCCGTCGGAGGCGACCTCCCAGTAGCCATGGCCGCCAGGTGTCGTCGCCATTGCGACGATCGGCTTGTTCAGGTGCTTTCCGCCCATCGAGCCATAGAACTTCGCAGTGCCGAAGCTGAAGATCCCGCCGTCGGAGGCGACCTCCCAGTAGCCATGGCCGCCAGGTGTCGTCGCCATTCCGACAATCGGCTTGTTCAGGTGCTTTCCGCCCATCGAGCCATAGAACTTCGCGTCCCCAAAGGAGTAGATCCCACCGTCGGATCCTACGAGCCAGTAGCCTTTCCCGGCCGGCGACGGCTCAGCTCCAGGCACCATCTGGCGGTAAGGGGTCGAGATGATACCGACGATCGGTGCATTGAGCTGCCTGCCGCTCACTGAGCCGTAGTACTTCGCCTCACCAAAGGCGTACACCGCGCCGTTCGCCCCCGCCAGCCAGTAGCCTCCCTGATCAATCGTATGGGCTATTCCCACAACCGGAGAACTCGGCGTCACGTGCATTCCTGGCAAGGAGCCGAAGTTGGTGCTCTCGCCAAACGAGTAGACGCCACCGTTAGTTGCAGCGATCCAGTAGCCGCTGGCAGGTGCGGGGACATTGAACACCCCGCGACCCCCAGGCAGTGGGGAGATCGTGTTCCCCGACGTGCTCGTTGCGGTCGCATACGCAACCCAGACACCGTAGAACTCTCCCGAGATCGTGTTCCCAGCGACCGTCACGCCCGTCACCGCAGCGCCTGGAGAGGCTGTTGGGTAGGCAATGACGTTCACTGCGCTCAGCGCAAGCCGCCCGCTTGTCTCGCCCCAATCGTTGCCACTCATCGCATTCCCGCTCACCTGCACTGAGGAGACCTTTGCCCCAGGAGCGTCAGCGTAGATAGCAACCCCCGAGATAAATGCGTCGGTGATTGTATTCCCCGACAGTGAAACCCCACTTACGCTCGTGTGAGGTATCGGCGCATCAACCACGATGCCCCCGATATCGGGGCCCCTTGGTCCGAACACGCCTGGATGTCCCTCAATCGTGTTCTCGTCAAGGGAGATACCGCTCACGCCTCCGCCGGGATTGTGCGATGCCACCACGATTCCACAGCCCCCTGTGTTGGAGGAGATGTAGTTCAACGCGACCACATCGTTCGATGCGCTCACGGGAGCGCTCGGCCCAGGATTTGGGGCTCCCGAGTCGATCGGCCCATTGTCAAATATCCCGACGGCACCACCGTTGTTATTCGTGACCGCATTGCCGCTTACCGTCGAGTTAGACGTGCCAACCAGCTCGATCGCCTTGTCGTCGAAGATCGCCGGGTTGGGATTCACGCCGTTGTCCGTCACCTTGTTGCTAGAGATCGTGATATTGGTGGCATCCTCAGCAAATATTCCGTGGTCATTCGCGCCAGTGACCGTGTTGTCAGACACAGTTACGTTGCTCGTGCCCGGGCCAATGAAGATCCCCAAGTCGCATCCCGAAGCGTTCACAGTCACGCCCGAGATCACCTGCCCTGTCGTAGCTACCACCCTTGCCGACAGCCCCGTGGACCCCGCCGCAACACACGCCAGAGCGCCTGCGGGCGCCGGGTTCATAACCACCACGCCCGTCAAAACCGACAAGAGCGCTGCAAGAGCAAGCGCTGGCCTGAATAGCCGCTGGCTGCCAGGAACCGCCCTCCACCTCCCAAATCGACCAGGAACCTTTCCCGTCGGTTCACCAGACTGCGGGACTCCCGCTAGTGTCGCAAGCTTGCCCCCCCATTGCCCTCGGACCCACCGTGCTGCCATTCTGTCCGCCTCCTCCCGAAACACCCATACTGGGCGCTGACGATAGCAAATATGTTACCCGTAGACGCAATATGCGTCAATTGCAAATTGCCCCCTCCGATCTACTTCTGTAACACCGCGCTACTCGCACACGTGGAATCCAAGGCGGGTGGCAGACGCCGACCACAAGCTTCGGAGACTCTCAGCGAGTCGAGCTGGGCCATCGCGCTCACTAGACAGGCCATCTCGCCAGGGACGCAAAGCACACACAAATCATTCTCCTCGCCGCCAGCGACATGGCCGCACTCGAGGCGAACCTACAAGACCCTCGGGATGCAGCAGCCGAACGTCGTCAGACAACGCAATCGGTTCTTGAGGCCATCGCCTTGACAGCCTGCTGGACGATCCGCCTTCGGCAGCTGGCCTATCCTCGGCCACAATTACACAATTGGCATACACAATTGGCAGACAAAATCGCACCACACCGATAGTCGAGCGTGTGAAAGGAGATCCGCTTGCCCCGCAAGCCTACGCGGGCTTGGCGGACTCCGGAGTATCGCCACACCTCCGCTCAGCGCAGTTTGAGCATCCTGAGCGGCATGGAGATCGCCTTTCACCAGATGCGGACGCTACCCAACGACTTGCGGCATCAAGGCGTGTTAGCAGATGGAGCTCGGGCACCTCTGCAGGGCACCGGTCTTTGCGGCCCTCGACGTCCACGGCCTCGAGATGCTGTCCAAGACGTCGCCCGAAACGACGCTACGACACTCTGGGCATCCTGAGCGACATCAGCCAGGCGGTCAAACAAACGATGCAGGTCCACCTCGCGCCCGACAACAGGTCATCCCCACAAACCGCTGGAGACTCCAAGCGCTCGCTCGCTTGCCGATTCTGCCTCGTCGCCCGCTACCCGATGCAACATTAGAGCTGAGACAACCAGATCATGATGTTCTTCTCGGTCATCCAACACAAGGTGCCAGCAACGCCAGCTTCAACTCACACGAGCACCTCCCCGACGGGCTGATCACCCTTCCTGGGCTACGACCAAACCACGAAGCTGTTCCGATGGACCTACGCCGCGAATCCCTTGCTCATAGGATGATCGCCGTGCGAGAACTCCGCATGGCGCTCAACTATCGCAGCGCGACACCAGCTTTAGCAATGTCGTCCCAGAACTGCGGGTAGGTCTTCGCAACGCAGCCAGGGTCAGCTATCTGAACCCCCGGCACCACGGTCCCGAGCGCAGCAAAGGCCATCGCCATCCGGTGGTCGCCGTAAGTGTTAACACGGCACCCATGTAACGCCTTCCCACCACGTATCACGAGCCCATCAGCAAGCTCCGATATGTCTGCTCCGAGCCGGGACAACTCGCGGGCAGTCGCGCTCAGACGGTCCGTCTCGTGCCCACGCGACACCGCAACGTTCGAGATCCGACTCTCGCCCTCTGCGAGCGAAGCGAGAACCGCTACCGTGGAGACCTGATCGGGCATCGCACTCAGGTCCACATCCACGCTCCTCAGAGGTCCAAGCCGCTCAAGCATGACACCTCCCGCTGGTGCAATGCTCACATCCGCGCCCATTTCTCCCATGACATCAAGGATGCGGGCGTCCGGCTGGAGGCTCGTAGTTGATGCGTTCGTCACCCTCACCCGCCCGCCAGCAGCCATTCCCAACGCAAACAGGTGGGCTGCGGCACTCGCGTCGTACTCGATGATCTCGCTCCGTGCAGCGTAGTGCTCGCGACTACTCACAAAGATCTCCCAGGGCTCCTGCGTACCATGTCGTTCGCTGCGAACCTCCACGCTTGCACCCCAACGCTGCATCGCGTCCACGGTTAGATCCACATACCCCGGCGATCCGAGCCCGTGCAGGAAGAGCGAGACGTCGCGCTTCGCATACGGCGCCACTAGCAGGATCGCACTCGCGAACTGCGAACTAGCCTGGGCATCGATCTCCACTCGCCCGCCGTCGATACCTGCAGACGTGATCTTCATCGGAAGGCGCCCATTCTCGAGTGCGACGCTGGCGCCAAGGGCCTCAAGGGCATTAGCGAGGCCTGCTATTGGACGCCTACGCAAAGGCTCGGAGCCGTCGATCACCACCGTCGGGCCCCCGAGCGAAGCGACTGCAGCAAGAAAGCGAAGCGTCGTGCCGGAAAGCCCCGCGTCTATCACACCCGCCGGACCACTGATCCCCCCGCTCCCACCCGACAAGCGCCACGACCCCGCTTCACGCTGCACAATCACCCCCAGCTTCGCGAGGCCAGACACCATCGCCTCGGTGTCCGAGCTCACCAGCGGACCGAAAAGGGTGCTGTCGCCACGCGCCAGCGCGGCCATAACTAATAGCCGGTTGGTCATGCTCTTGCTTGCGGGCGCCATCAGCGAAAGCTCAACTTGGCCCGCAGGCGTTATCTCCACAACATCGCCTCGGAACGGTCGTAGCCGGGCCCGGGCAGCGGGTTCTACGCCCATCACGCAGCCAGCCTCGAGCGAGCCTGAGCCAGGCGAGTCCACATCTATCGCACTCCCACTGCCAGGGGCCTACAGCCCCTAATGCTCGACACCGCGCCAGCGACGCGGACCCGGAATGCGATGAAAGCCGTGCCACGCTGCAATGCCGCCATCAAGATCACGAACACGCATGCCCTGATCGGAGAGGAGCTTCGCCGCGACCGCAGACCGGCGCCCAGACGCGCAAACCGTAACCACATGAACGTCATTCTCCCAGCGTTCGATCATCTCGGCCAGCTCTCCGACACGCAAGTGCAACTCGCCAAGCGGAACATTTACCGCACCTGGCACCGTGGGGACCTCAAGTTCAAACGGCTCGCGCACATCCACTACTACTGGCCTGCGATCTTCACTGGCGAGCATCTCGACAAGCTCGCCCGCAGTGATCTTCGCCTGTTCATGTGCCAGTTCGCCAGAACGCTGGCTGCATCGCGCTCGCGTTCCCGGGTCCTTTGAATGCTGGTTCTGCGAACACATCTCGCCTGGTTCAAACCTGGTCAGCGACGGGTCTATTCCCGAGAAACGCTGGCGTTTCCGCGGCAATCACATAGCACGCGCGTTCACGCCCCACGCGCAATGCGTGGGGCGTGAAGCAAACTGAACAAACCTAGATGACCGGTGAGAGGCTCGACGGCCACACACCGCATTAGTTGCGCTTAATTGAACTTGTTAGACCAGTTGGTTGCCGTCGTCGGCGCACCAGCGGTGGTGCAACCACCAGTAGGCACTGGCGTCGACGAGGCATAAAACGTGCCCGCTGTAGTTATTCCCTGAATATTACCGACCGCAGGCGGGACCTCGATGTCCAGAATGTACCAGCACTTGCCAGCACGAGAGTAGCCCACGAAGAGCGCTGCATTCGACACAGACACCCCTCCCGCTCCTCCACCATAGTTGGTGAAGTAATGGCTCTCGGAAACAACTATGGTATTCGGACTTAGGGTGCCCCCGGTAGCTGCAAAGTGGAGCTGGGGCTCAGAGACGGCCAAGACGGCAGCCAATGTCGTTAGGCCAGTGTTGCCTTGGGCCTTTGGGTTGAAGTTCTGGAATCTCGTATAGAAGGCCTTTGCAGTGGTAAGCGCGTTGGTGAGAGAGGACTGCGTCGCTCGGTTGTTCGCTGTATTACGGGTTCCAAGGAACGTTGGAATCGCAATAGCGAGCAGGATAGCCATGATCAGCATGACCACCATGAGCTCGATCAGGGTAAATCCGGCCTCTCGATCATCCCGGCCCAGGCCACCCGCTTGATCAACACCTCGCACCTCTCGTGTGCGATGCAGCAACATATGAAGCACAGTCTCCTCCTTCCAAGGGAATACGCAATAATTATCTGTGCGCGCGTGAGTATAGCGCTAATAGCAACAGGGTCGCACATCTGCCAGCTAGCGCGATGTCGCTCTGGGCCGATGTGCTCGTTGTCGTCGACCTGTCAAACAATAGGCCCAGCGTCCGGGAACCCCTGCCTGATACCGTGGCCTGCCCGGCGGGTGAGCTGTTCGGGCTCGTAGAGGAGCCAGTACGCATTGCGGGCGTGCTTGCGGGCTCGCTCACGGCACACGCTGGCGAGCAGGCCCGGATCGTCTGCTTCGTTTTCGTGCACGAACACCTCAATAATGTGCGTGCTAGTCATGAGCCTTGCCGCCATCAGCCCCTGAGATGCCTCATGAGCACATACCTGATCCACGTCAGCCGTTCCCGCCATTCCAAGGGCCAAGACGATGGCGCAGTTCTCCCGCTCGATAAGCATCTTGCACGCAACCGCAAGGTCCTTGAAGCCCGGCACGGTCCTGCGCACCACTTCGAAGCGCTCGCGATACCCCTCACACGTCGCCAGCTCCGCCAGAGCGTCCGCGGCCATATCGACCCGGGCGAACATCGTGTCAACTACACCGATCCGGTCCACCACTCACACCTCTACGCAACTAGCCGATCTTTCAGCCCACCTGCCACCACGCGGTGACAGCTCACTCGCAACTCTGTCGCGATGCAACCTTAGCGCTGCCCGGGGCGACTGACGCTCAGCCTGAATGCCAGAATGGAGAGCGAAGCTCACCAACCCGACAAGAATAGGAGACACAGAGAGGTGGAACCATCATCATCGTCCTCGGCACCGGATGAGGCTTGGGTCCAGCGTGACGCGGCGGTGATCTGGCATGGGTTCACCCAGATGGCAACCTTTGCCGATAGCGACCCCATCATCGTGGACAGAGCCGAAGGGCATGAACTCATCGACACCCGTGGCAGGAGATACCTGGATGCGATCTCGTCACTATGGGTGTGCACGCTCGGGCACAGAGTACGCGAGCTCGACGATGCCATCATCGCCCAACTCGGAAAGGTTGCCCATTCGACCTTGCTCGGGAACAGCGCAACCGTGGTCATCGAGCTTTCTGAGGCTCTTGCAAGGGTGCTTCCGGTCAACCAGCCGCACCTAATGTTCGCATCCGATGGCGCGGCTTCAGTTGAACAGGCGCTCAAAATGGCCTTTCAGTACTGGGCGAATATTGGATCAAGCGGTCACACGACCTACCTTGCCCTTGGAGACGCTTACCACGGCGACACGGTTGGATCACTGTCTCTTGGCGCGGATGGCTTCGGATCAGAGTTATTCGATCCCTTAAGGTTTCCGGTAATGCGCACGCCTGGTTACAACAATCCCAACTGGGCAAGCGCCGCTATCGAAGCACTTGTGGAGCACGCTGGAAAACTCGCCGCTGTCGTGGTGGAACCACTCGTGCAGGCCGCGGCGGGGATGCACGTAGCACGTCCTGGGGACCTGCGGCGCCTCGGGGAAGCCTGTTTGGATACCGGAACGCTTCTCATCTGCGATGAGGTGGCAACCGGCTTCGGACGCACCGGCTCACTCTTCGCGTCAACGCTGTGCGAGCTCTCGCCGGACATCATGTGCCTTGGCAAGGGGATTACCGGCGGTTACCTGCCAATGTCGGCGACCGTAGCGTCACGAAAGATCTTTGACGCGTTCGTCGATGATGGATCCGCGGGTGAGCCAAGAAGGGATCGCACCTTTTACCATGGCCACTCCTACGGTGGCAACGCGTTGGCAGCAGCGGTCGCGGTGCGTCACCTCGAACTGATCGAGGACTGGGATGTCCTCACAAACGTGAAGGACATGACATCGGAGCTAGCCCGCCTGCTAGAAGAGCGAATCTCTGTGCTAGAAGCCGTTTCCGAGGTGCGCCAGTGCGGGCTCATGGTCGGAGTCGAGCTCGCTTCCCGATGCGCGGGTTCTGGTTGGGGAAAGCTCGTCTCACAGGCTGCGGTCAGGAGGGGGGTTCTCTTGAGGCCTCTTGGCGATGTCGTGGTAATCATGCCACCGCTCACGATCACGAGCGATGAGCTCGCAAAGATCGTGGACGTGTTACGTGAGTCCATTCTCGAGCAGTGCAATGTCTCTGCACCATCTTGAGAGCAACACAAACGACGCTCCGCTCGGTTCCGGTCCTGGGTCCCCGTGGCAGGCGTGGGCACAGGACGAAAAAGATGCGATAGTCGCGTCCCGGCTCTGGAGGGCGCCCGTCACCTTCGACGCGCTCGGCACCGAGGGATACCTCCGGCAGCCATCGAGCGGACTCGCCACTACGAGGACCAGCTCCGCTGAGACAGCCACCAGAGCCACCGGGTCAACCGCTCACGTCGTGGCTTTCGCCTCCAACGACTATCTGGGCCTGAGTGCGCATCCCCTGGTTGTGACCGCGGCCAAGGAGGCGCTCGACATCTGGGGAGCGGGCTCAGGGGCATCGCGCCTCGTGACCGGCTCCAGACCAGTTCACGAAGAGCTGGAACGCGACCTTGCCGATTGGAAAGGCACCGATGCAGCCGTGGTCTTCTCGAGCGGGTACGCCGCGAATCTAGGGGTGCTCGCAACACTCGGCGACGATCACTGCCGCATCTTCTCCGACCAGCTGAACCATGCGTCGATCGTCGACGGAGCGCGCCTTGCGAGAGCGGATGTCAAGATCTTTCGCCACCGCGACATAGAGCACCTCGAAGAGCTCATAATCCGTACTAGGCGGAGTTCGAATGCCAACGGGCCTACTAAGCGCCTCCTCGTCGTAACTGACTCGGTGTTCTCGATGGATGGAGACCTAGCGCCGCTGGACGACCTCTGCGAATGCTGCGAACGCCACGGAGCACTGCTCGTGATCGACGAGGCGCACGCTGTGCTCGGACCGGAACTCGTTACCGAATACCCGCACGTGGTGAGGGTGGGTACGTTATCGAAGACCCTTGGCTCGACAGGGGGATTTGCAACCGGACCACGCTGTTATATGCAGCTCCTCGTGAACCGGGCGCGACCGTACATCTTCACGACCGCGCCAACTCCTGCTTCGATCGCAGCCGCTAAACAGGCGCTTACAATCCTGCGCTCGACCGAGGGCAATCGCCTCAAGGCGAAGCTCGCGGCACATGTTGCACGCCTTGCCCCCGCCAACTCCTCGCCAATCGTAGCCGTGGTCCTCGGGGCCGAGGCCTCAGCGCTTCGGGCATCAGAGGACCTCCTGGAAAAGGGGGTGTGGGTTCCTGCTATACGCCCGCCAACGGTCGCAAAGGGGACATCGCGCCTACGTGTCAGCCTCTCCGCGGCCCACACGGACCAGCAGGTAGATCATCTCCTGGAAGCCTTGCGGGATGTGCTTGGATCAGATCTGCTCGCGGAGGTCCTGCCAGGCCTTCCAGGAAGTGCTACAAGCTCTACCGCTGGAACCGGTTGAGCACCTCGGCAACGCCCCAGCGCCTCAGCCTCTGTCAACTCGGGCTATCAGCGTGATCCGGCGCGTCTTAGAACCTTGAACCTGCTGTCTGGAAACGAGATGTCGGCTTGCACGACGCTATCAGCACCGGGCTATCAGCACCGGGCTATCTACACCGAAGGACCTTGGATTCGTTTTCGAACGCAGTGAGCCTAACGTTGCCACCCACGTTTCGAAAACACCAGAGCCGCCAGCTTCCACGCAGGTTGCACCCGGTTGACCCATGCCGGGAACCCGACCGGGCCTCCCGCCATTTGGTACCGCAACATACTCGAAATGCAGTGAAGCCTTCGCTGCCCTTCTCAGGGCCAGGTGAACTCGCCGAACGAAGAACGAAGCCCGAGCTTTCCGGGGTTGAGGATGCCGTTCGGATCCATCGCGAGCTTCAACGCCTCAAGGACTTCAAGCGCGCGACCGATGCCGTCTGAAAGAAAGCGAGCCCTGTTCAGACCGATCCCGTGGTGATGGCTGATCGCACCCCCATGGCGGATCGTCACATCCATTATCGCCTGCCAAGCATCCAAGTAGAACTGCTCGGACCAGCGAACCTGGCTCGCGCCGATCCCAGCTGACGAGCCACCGGGCTGCATGCCAGCAAATGTGAAGTAGACGCACGCACCATCGGTGTACGCATGAGACTCGTGCGCTGAGCAAGCGAGTACGCCCTCTAGCTGCGAGAGCGCGTCGATGCACTCAGCGTATATCGACGAGAGAACCGACCACCTTCCGGCGATCTCAACAGTGTCGACCACCACGCCAGCTGTCACGAGATCACCGAGCGCGGACACGTCGTTTCGAGTGCTGAGCCAGTGGTCAACCAAAGAGTCGTCTAGCGGGGATGCCCCGCCAGCAGTGCATTCGGAATCCACAATGGACATAGTGGCATCCAAGACCTCGGGCTGAGCCTCGTCGAGCACGATCATCACGCAAGCCCCGCGAACAGAGAAGACCCGCTCGGACTCCATAGCGTCGTACAGCCGGAGTACAGCCGGGGTTGCGCCCGCGCGCAAGATCCTCCTCGATATCTCCAGGCCATCAGCGAACGATGCACAGCTGAAGGCCGCTGAACGCCGTGCTGGCGGGCAAGGGTGCGCCCGCATCCACGCCCCGGTGATAACCCCAAGGGTGCCTTCGCTGCCTACGAAGAGCTGCGTGAGATCGGGCCCGGTCGCAGATCGCGGCCCACCAGAACCGGTGGTTATAGTCCGTCCGCTCGCTAGCACGACCTCCAAACTCGCGACCATATCCTCGATCTTGCCGTAACGGGTGGAGTACTGGCCGGCCGATCGGCAAGCTAGCCAGCCCCCAAGAGTCGACAACTCCATCGACTGCGGCCAGTGGCCAAGCGTGAGGCAATGCTCAGCGGAGAGCTCACCCTCCAGATCAGGACCGAAGGTCCCAGGCAGAGCACGAAACAGCATTGACTTTTCGTCCACTTCCGTGATGCCACGCAATCCGCAGAGATCAAGGCTCACGCCACCGAAGAGCGGAATGCTTGATCCGCAGACGCCACTCCTTCCTGCCGCGGGAGTGACCGGGATTCGAGCCTCGTTACAGATTGCGAGTACCGCAGATACCTCCGCTGCATCGCCTGGACGGGCGATCACCGACGGGAGACTAGGGGGCTCCCCCTGCAGCGCCCAGAGCATCGCTAGCGGCCACCAGTCCCGCCCTGCCTCCGCTATCTCCGACGGAGCGGTCAGGGCAGTCTCTACCTCCGCACAGGCTCCCTTGAGGCGCTCCAGCTCAGCGTCGCGAACATCCACCCTGGCGGTTTCCAAATGAGCCCGGAGTCCACCACCCCGGCGCGACAAAGGCACCGGGACGCTGGACGCATGTATCGCAGACGTGGTGAACGCTCGCTCTCTACCCGCCAGGCGCCACTGGAGGAGGCGGTGCGAGCCCAGCCTGTCTCATGTGACGCTCCAGTCCCAACCGGAACGCTGCGACATGTGCTGCAACTTCAGGTTTCGTCCAGCCAATCTCCCGGCCAATAATCTCTGCGACATGTGCCGCGCTCGCGTATGCACCGCCGCTGTCCCAGAATACTGCCCGGGTGCGCCTGGCGAGGACGTCATCAATGGTCTGGGCCATCTCACTGCGCACAGCATGAACTGCCTCTGCGTCCAGGTACTCCAAGCCTTCTACCAGCGACCCACCGCGTTTGCCCCCGTCGCTTCGAGCAATCTCCCAAACGTGCATCAGCTCTGAGCCGTAGCGGGAGGAAAGGTGGGCGAGCGTGTCGCCTTCGATGCCAAGACGGGCGGTTACAAGGGAAGCACTGAACGGGGCTTCGTACTCGCGATAACCACTCGCACCGCGCAGCGGCAACCGCTTCGTCCTACACCTTGGCACAGGTGCAGCGAGAAGGCGCCCGACCGCATCCACCGCATCGGAGGCCATCCTGCGATAGGTGGTGAGTTTGCCGCCAGTAACCGTCACCAAGTGGGAGTCCGAGACCGTCACAGAATGTCGGCGGGATAGGTCTGCTGTGCGGGCGCTGATCCTTGTCCCGCGTGATGAGGGAGCGAGAAGCGGGCGCAACCCAGCCCAGGCAGAGAGGACATCGCCTGTCCGGATCGGATGGCTGAAGGTCGCGTTAGCAGCGTCAAGGATGTAGGAGACGTCTCGGGGACATACCGGCGGATCCTCAAGAGGACCTTCGTAGTCAGTGTCGGTGGTTCCGAGGTAGACGTGGTTGCCCCACGGCACGACAAAGATTGAGCGCCGATCCTCGTGAACAGGGATCACCGAGGCGATGTCGCAGGGGAGGGCCTCCTTCGAGACGGTAAGGTGAATGCCCTTTGCCGGCCTGATATGGATGCCGCCGCGAGTGCTTTCGCGCAGGACGCCGCCTTGGCGATCGCGCGAAACCACGGGCTCCATGGCCGCGACCTGGCCGCTCCAAACACCCGTCGCATTCACGACCACTGATGCGCGAATCTCGATCTCCGCGCTATTGAGAGATCCACCCACATCATCGGTTTTCGTGTTTGGCTCACCTACACGCGCCAACGGCGTCACCACAGCACCAGTCAACCGCCCGTCTCGACCCGCGACCAGCGAGGTGACCGGCGTGTAGTTCGCGACCACTGCCCCATAGTCAACCGCTGCGGTTCTCAGCACCGCAATCGTGAGGCGAGCATCGTCTACCTGGGCGTCGTAGTACAGAAAGCCTGCGCTCAAGTTCTCCGTACGCAACGTAGGCAGGTGCGACAACGCTTCCTCGGAGGAAACCCTTCGGTGACGCCTGCCGATCCTGAGGCCTCCCGTCAGGTCATACATCCACAACGCGGTCGAATATGAGGAGGCTACGGTCTCTGCCAGAGCGCCAGACCGGCCAAAGAGCGGGATGAGGAACGGCAATGGCCTCACCAGATGGGGAGCGTTCTCGAGTAACCTCTGGCGCTCCGCGAGGCTCTCGTAGACAAGGCGCACCTCGTGCTGTTGGAGATACCTCAGCCCGCCGTGCACGAGCTTCGACGAGCGAGAGGATGTCCCAGATGCAAAGTCCGACGCCTCGACCAGCGCAGTCCGCAACCCTCTGGAAGCAGCATCCAGCGCTACACCGGCACCTGTAATTCCACCACCTATGACGAGCACATCAAACGACTCGTCCGCAAGGCGGGCTAGAGAGTTGTTCCGATCAAACGCGGGGGATGGCGAGCGTAAACCGCGATGAGCGCGCGAGGAACTAGCCAGATCGTCTTGCATACCTGGAATCTACCCGCGTACGACTAGCGCGCGCCCGCCGAGTCGAGCATCTCTCGCAAGCAACATGGCTTGGCGGGGATGTGTCGTGATTCGCTTATGGCAAGCCAGGCATCCATGATCGCGGCTCCGAGTGCCAGGCGGAGCATTTCATCGGTATCCGCGTACCGCAGCGTGGATCAGCGACCCTCTCTCGGATTACCGCAGCGCCACTTTGGCCGTTATTGAGATAGGGGCTCCTGCAAAGACCTGACGTTTTGATTGGGAGTAGCGATAGCATGGTGCACCATGGCGACTGAGACCTTCCTCGTACTCAACGGCCCGAACCTGAACCTGCTTGGAACCCGCGAGCCCGAGATATATGGCACCGAGACCTTGAGTGACCTCCAGGCCAGGATGCATAAGCGTGCGAAGGATCTTCGCTGTGCCGTCGAGTTCCGCCAGGAGAACGACGAGGGCCACCTGATCGAGGCGGTCCAGAGTGCGCAGGGGCGTTACTCCGGGATCGTCTGCAACCCGGGAGCGTACGCCCACTACAGCTATGCTCTCGCTGACGCGATCACCGCTGTCGGGGTCCCGCTCGTCGAAGTGCACATCTCCAACACGTTCGCACGCGAGGAGTTCCGGCGGCGTTCAGTGACCGCGCCAAGTGCCCTCGGGATCGTGGCGGGACTCGGGATTACAGGCTACGAACTCGCGCTCGAGGCTCTGGTCGGATACGTTCTGGCCAAGCCGCATCTGCCGGGGTGACCAGCACCTATACTGGTCAGCTTAGCCAGCATCACTTAGCTGGGAGTTCTTCCAAGACCGAGATGATCTTCTCGACCGCTTCGTCTTGCGTCGTTCCAGCAAGCGCAACCCTCACATCAGCGACCTCGTAGCTAGCCCTTCGTTCGTCGAAGAGCGCGCGGATCTCCTCCAGGGAACGATCCGCCAAGAGCGGTCGGGAACTTCGCATGCTCTCGACCCTTCGCTCGATGGTCTCCCAATCCATGTCCAGGTGCACCAGAATCGCGCGACTATGAAGATGCTCTCGATTCGACGGGTCAACCAGGGCACCTCCGCCGAGTGCGATGACAGATTGGGGCTCCTGAAGTGCCTGCTCTATCGCGAACGACTCCGCTTCACGAAAGCCGGCCTCGTCACCCGCACGAAGCATGTCCGCGACCAACCTGTGAGCGCTCGCCTCGACCATGAGGTCAGTGTCAAGGAAACGACGGTTCAGGCGTCTCGCAAGCAAGCGGCCAATGCTGGTCTTCCCCACCCCCATGAAACCAGCTAGTACTATCGGGCGATCGTCAAGCGTCGCCAACCTGCGAGCGTCGCCGTCGGAAACGTCTCGCTCCTTTGGCCTGAGGTCAACACTCAGTGTCAGTACCCCGTCAACGAGGGTCGCTTCCGCGTCGGCAATGATCGCGAAGTCCATGAAGTCCTGCTTCGCCTGCTCGATGAACCGCTTGCGCTCCGGACCCTCTATCGGCGGAACTCCTCGACTGCGCACTGCTGCGGCCCGCTGGCGAAAGCGCTGGATGAACGCGACCGTATCGAACTCACTCGGCATACCCGACACCATAGCCAACCTGGCGGAAATTACGCGCCACGCGCCATCAGGCCACTTCCGCGGCTCCGAGCGGCTACACTTGGGTTCAGAGGCAGTGCCGAGGGCGGGAAGCTTCAGAGAGTTCCCACCGTCCACCCGATCGGTCACAAAGCAGATCGGTCCTGATCAACTTGGCTACTCGCCTCTATTACCGGCATTGGTCATTTTTCTCTATGGGAGCGGCTCGTGAAGAAGGGACGGCATCGGCGTTTCGAAGAGGCGCGCAGCCTGAAGAGGCTGAGCGTCGAGAAGGTCAAGGCTGAGCGCTGCCCCGAGTGCGGAGCAGTTGCTGGTGGTGATCATGCCTCCTGGTGCCTTGCAGAGCAGTACGAGATGGAAGAGGCTGAAGGTGTCGCGGCTACGGTTGATCGCGAAGCCGACGGGGAGACACCGCTCGCCCACTGAGGAGGATTCACCACCTTGGTGAGCACCGCTCGGGCGAAAGTCCCTTTTGGTTCTCGAGGTAGCTTCTCAGCCTATTGAACACCGCTTCGCCGACCATCTTCACCAGTTCGTGCTCGTACGCGACGACAACTGGCTCGGGTCCGCTGAACGCCTCGGTGGCCTCCGTGCACCACCAGTGGAACTCACTCCCCCCGGGACCCCAGTTCCGTCTCGTCCATGGACCGATGACCGTCGTCACATGGCCGTCAGATGAATCGTGATCCTCCCTTCGCAATGGCAGCTGCCAGCAGACATCCGGCTTCAGATCGCTCGGATCCTCCCCTTTCGCCAACGCTGCTAGGTGAAAAGCGCATCCTGTGCCGCCTTCAAAACCAGGCCGGTTGAGAAAGATGCAGGCACCAGCGACGATGCGGGTTGCCTGAGCTCCTCCGCCGACCTGCTTTAGCACGCCGCGGCGGCTCCCCTCGCGCCAGTACTGCCAGTAGCGTGGTTCCAGCTTGCCAGCTGCATCCATGGTCCGGAGCGCATCTTCGTCCCCGGTCATGTGCGCACCGTAAGAGCAACAACCCTGCTCGAGCTCTTGAGCCGGCGCCGTGAGAACACCAAGGCATCCATTGCCCCACAGGCACCGCCACGAACTCATCAAGAAGGTGACATCGAACAGCCATGTGCGGTCCTCATCTTCGTCCTCGAAACTCACATACTCGTGCTCTGCGGGAACCGGAGCCGCTACGTCCGCTGTCGCGCCGCTTTCATCCATGTGCTTCGGGCGCGGGAGTGCCCGCAGGGACTGCGAGGGGTTCTCCGACACAGAGCGAGCTACTGGCACTTAGCTGGCCATCCATCGGCTCCGCGCAGCAGAACCAGGCCTCACTCAGACGTGGCCGGCCTGCTGCCTGAACCTGCGCCCAGGAAAGCTGCTGGGGCTCTGATCCACGGGGTTGCCTCGCAAGCTGCCTCGGGTCGCGTGACCCAGCGGCGCCGAGAACCACGCGTCGCATTTCCTCGAAGGTGACAGCAATCGGCTCGTCTGCACTGGCAGCCCGAGCGGCTATGCCCGCGAGGCGAGACTGCAGATCGTCGAGAGCCGGGTCCCCCGCCTCCCAGGTGTAGCCCAGCCGCTCGGCATCGAAACACCCGAGACGGCCAGCCAGCGCTGGGGTCGATAGAAGCAAGGAGCCGGGCGGGACGAGCAACCGGATGCCGTACTGGACCGGGTCAACGTTGGGCACAAGGTCATTGCCTTCGACGAAGTCCACGAGATCGACCATGTCTTGCATCATCGTCCATGGCGTGAAAGGCACGAATGACGGGCGCGGCTCGATCCCATGCTCCCTCAAGATTGCGACCGCACGAGCGGCATCTTTAACAGTATGCCCCTTGTCGAGGATAGAAAGTATCTCATCGTTCGTCGACTCGAAGGCCGACACCACAAATAGGCATCCCGAAGCGGCCATCTCCGCAAAGATGCCCCTGTTGCGCAGTATATGCTCCACTTTTGCAGTGAAGTCGAATGTCAGCCCAGGATGTGAACCGTGGACCGCGCGCACAACGCGAAGAGCGTGATGGCGTCCGTTCAAGAAGTCCGGATCTCCGAAGGTGACGTGCTCTGCCCCCATGGCTACCAGCCTCTCCACGTCAGCGCACACCGCATCCACCCCCACAAGACGTGTTCGACCATCGTAAACAACCGGAACTGGGCAGTGCCTGCACCTGTGAGAGCATCCATGGCTCGCCTCCACATATCCAGCAAGGCGCTCCTCGCCACCGACAAGCAGGCGAGCATAACGCTCGAGGCCAGGCATGCCCTCGCGATCAGGGACCCCAAGACCACCCCGCGCCATCCCGGTCGTAACCCCCGGAGATGAGCGTGGCAGTGCCGTGACCCCAGTATGGCTTCCCTGCTGCTTCAAGCTTGAGTCCGTGCGGTCCACCCAGGCAAGCAAAGCAGGCTCATACTCGCCCGCGATGAACTCGTCAGCAGCTTTGCGCACCTCTGGATCTGCGCCAAGGGCCGCGTAGAGACCGTAGAAGCAAAGTGCAATTCCTGGCCGTCGCTCACGCAGCTGCTGTGAAGCCGCGATCGCGAGGCGCATCGCGGTGTGCATCGGAACCGAGAAGGCTGCAGCTTGCGACCATTGAACCAGCTCCTCACTCCACGACTCGACCGAAAGGTCAACGCAGCGAACCTCGTGCCCAGCTCGGCGGAGCACACCTGCAGGTGACGCTAGATGCAATGGCTGGTGGCCGAGTTCATAGGTAGAGACCAGAAGTACGCGCATCTACTCCACATTAGAAGAATGAAGATCCGTTATGCGTACGCCCAGCGCAGCGTGGGCCTCGCGTAAAGCACGCTCGACGCCTTCGGGAGTGCTCCCGCGAGCGAAGATGAACCCCAGATAGCGATCGCCCTCAGGTAGCGCTACAACGGGCTGGCCTCTGTGCACCGTGATGGTCACCCCTGTCACCCCAGGAACAGCGCGGGCAGCAGCTATGCCATCCGCCGACTCAAAGACCCCGGAGTGCTCGATCGGGATCATCATCACCCCGGACGCGTCGCTCGCAAGCTGGATCGCTCCTTTACCGGGTCTAGGCACGCCACGCCCAATCGCATTGGCAAGTATCAGCTCCTCGAGTGTCCAAGCACCACCTTGCGCGACAGACCGGGAGCAGAGGCCGCCAATTGATCTGGCTGCAAGCTCAATGAAATAAGGCTTGCCCGCGCTGATACGCAACTCCGCGTGGACCGGCCCATGCGAAAGGCCGAGAGCGATCGCAGCAAGGTGTGCAACCTCGATCGCTCGCTTCTGAACACAAAGCTCGAGGCGCGAAGGCGTGACATAGATAGTCTCCTCGAAGTAGGGACCGTCCAACGGATCCGGCTTGTCGAAGATCGCCACGGTCACGAACGACCCCTGGTCCAGGATTCCATCGATCGCTATCTCTGCTCCGGGGACAAACCTCTCGATAAGCACAGGGCCGGACGGATCCTCGCCTGCAGAGCTGAGTATCTTGCGCACACGCTCAACTGTGCGAGGCACGTCCTCAGCGCGATCAACACGAATCACCCCCCGGCTGGCCGAGAGCATGGCTGGCTTGACCACACAAGGTAGCCCGAGTGCGCCTGCAATAGTGCTCACGTCGTCGCCCGGCCTGACGACCTCGAACCCAGGCTGGCCCACGCCAGCACGAGCGCACGCGATGCGCATAGCGACTTTGTCCCGAGACGCGACGAGGGCCTCCAAGGGGTTGTGGGGCAAGCCCAAGAGAGAGGCGGCCGCGTTTGCCACCGCACCCGCTCGATCATCAACAGCTAGCACCGCATCCACTGGAAATCGCCGCGCAAATTCAGCAATGGCTTTCCCAGCACCCTCAAGATCTTCGAGACACACCTTCACTGATCGCGTCTGATCTCCCAGTGGATCCTTGAAAGCAAGAGCAGCGTCCGTAGCGACCGCGACATCAATACCCAAGGTCGCGGCCGCTTGGAGGAAATCGGCGGCCCGGTAGGTGGTCGATGGGACGACAAGTAGCACGCGTGGCACGCTGACCATCATGGCCGAGCCTTGCGGTAGGGTGGTTATCGTGAGTGACAAGCAGGCAAGAAACGCGCAGGATGTGAACGCAGACGCAGGCGCAACTACCGCTGAAGGCGCTGGCACAGACACGAAAGTGATGTCGATCACTGATCGCGCTCGGGCACTTGTATTAGCCGCTCGTGCCGAAGAACCCGACGGCGAGACCCTCGGTCTATGGCTCGAGGTAGCAGGGGTGAACGGGGACTCCTTCGCCTACGACATGTACTTCCAGGCTATCTCCGATGCCTCGGAGGACGACATGGTTCAAGACGAGGACGGGCTCACACTCGTCATCCCCCACGCGAGCGCCGCCAGGTTGGAAGGGGCAAAACTCGACGTGTCGGGACAAGGCGATGACGAGGGTATGGTGATCGTGAACCCCAACCGCCCACCGCCGATCGCGTCCCGACCAGCAGGTGGTGCACCAGCACCCTGGGAAACCGAAGACGGAACTGAGCCAGACCTGACGAGCGATGTCGCACAAAGAATACTGGCCGTATTAGAGGGGCATGTTAACCCAAGCATCGCGGCACACGGTGGTCACGCAGACCTGGTGGCTGTGCAGGGCACGACGGCTTACCTTCGCCTCAGCGGCGGGTGCCAGGGGTGCGGCCTCGCCCGGGTGACCCTCAGCCAGGGTATTGAGGTCGCTCTGAAGGACGCTATCCCAGAGATCACATCCGTGATGGATGTGACAGACCACTCCCTTGGCGAGAACCCTTACTACGAGCCCGCAAAGAAGTAGTCTACCCAAGTCGCCAGCACGGCGGCAGAAACGAGCACAGCGGCAGAGACCGGGGCCCGCTGTCCTCGAGCGATGAAGATCAGGACGCCAGAGGGGTGCCGGATGCCCTCCTCTGGTGCGCGGCCGACTCCTGCTTGGCGCGGTACATACGAGTATCGGCGACCCTTACGAGGGCATCGACCCCCCGTCCATCCTCAGGCCACATTGCAACCCCGAGGGACCAGCTTGGCAATTGCACTTTGCACTCACCAACTGTGATTACATCATCACGGTGCATCCTGATCCGGCGAAGAAGGTGAGCCACCTGCCTCGCAGTTGCATCCGCCACCACGACAAGGAACTCGTCGCCACCGTAGCGTGCGAGCACATCCTCGGTTCTCAGATCCCCATGCAGCCGGGAGACGGCCTCATGTAGGACCCGGTCGCCAACCTGGTGGCCGAATCGGTCGTTCACCTCCTTGAACCTGTCCAGATCAAGCATGATCGCAGCAAAGGGCTGGTTGGTCCGTGCAGCGTGCGCACACGCCTCCTCGAGACGCGCTAGCCCGTATCCTCTGTTGGCGGCCCCCGTGAGGGAATCGGTCCGAGCCAGCTCCTGGAGCTTCGCGTGCATGCGCCACACCGCAATCATCCCGGCAACCGGCACCGCGACTGCCTCGAGATACGCTATGTCCTGCGGTCCGAATGTCTGCGGTGAGGGACGGTACAGCGCGAGCACGCCCTCGATCCCAGCGCCCACCGGGCACGCTGCGATCGGTATTGCTGGGTCCAGCGTCGCATTACCGGTCATCAAAGGCACGAACACCCCCGCGCCCGCGCAGCCCTCTTTCTGCCGGCCAGCGAAGAGCGGGTGTGAGCTGATGTCAGCCAGGGCAACCGTCTCCGCAATCTCGATCGCGGCCCAGCCAATTCCCGCTCCACGAGGCATCTCGGTGCCGATCGGAAGCAGGGTCGGTTGCCCGTGCCAGCCAGCGATCCGCAGGACCTCCGCTCGATCGTCCAGTATGCCGAGTGCTGCGCCCGACACGTCGAGGTCCGCGCACAGCACACTGAGAATGCGCTCGGCAAGCACCGGAAGATCAGCCAACACGTCGAGCTCTCTCGCAAGCTTGGTAAACAGTCGCCATCCAGCGACCTGAACTGTGGAATGCATCTCAGCCAGTGTCGGCACATGCCCCCAGGCGAGCCGACGGACGTCCCACCCGCTCCGGGCTTTACGTCTACATGGATCCTCTCTTCGATGATACCTCGCGCGATCTCAACGAGCGCAGGGTCGAATTGCGTGCCCGAACAGCGCTCTATCTCTGCAAGCGCCTCTGGCACGCTGCGGGCAGCGCGGTAGGGACGATCGCCGGTGATCGCATCCAGGGTGTCCGCGAGCGCTACCACCCTGGCGCCGAGCGGGATGGCCTCTCCTTTGAGACCTCCAGGGTAGCCATTGCCATCCCAGCGCTCATGGTGGTATCTCACGAACGGCCCGAGAGCGGCAAGCGGGCCCGCTCGCTCTACGACCGCAGCCCCAAGAGCCGAATGTGTCATCATGATAGCCCTCTCCTCTTCATCGAGAGCGCCAGGCTTGCCGAGGATGCTGTCGGGAATTCCGATCTTTCCAAGATCGTGCAACAGGCCCGCTGTTGCGACCAGATCGAGTTTCTCGCCCGTGAGTCCGGCCCGCTCCCCGAGGGTGCGTGCGAAACTCGCCACGCGCTTGGAATGTCCGCTAAGAGCGTGCTCCCGGGTATCGCTAATCTGGACAAGCATCTCTAGAAGGCCGTCATGCATCTCGCGCTGGCTCATTGCAAGACGCCGCATGACTACCGCAGATGCCACATGAGCTGCGAGCATGTCGCACAGGCGCTCGTCATCGTTGCTAAAGGTGTGACGGCCCGGCTTGTGCAGGAGGTAATAGGCGCCTTTCCAATTTCCGAGAGCGGGAATCGGGACCCCGAGAAAGCCCCCAAGCGGCGGGTGGCCAGGTGGGAGCTGCGTTGCGGAGGGGTGGCTTCCCGGATTGGCAAGGCGGATTGGTCCGGGCGCGTCGCGCACCACTCCAAGCAGGCCAGTCCCCGCAGGTGACTTGCCGAGGTGATCTTGTTCGCTGGGATCCATGCCCGCGGTGAAGAAGTAAACCGGCTCGCCGTCTTCGTCCCAGATTGCGATCGCGCCGTAGCGCGCCCTCGTCAACTCGACACCCATCGCGACACTCTGCTGAAGCAGCTCCGCTATAGAGGCTTTGCCGCCGATGCCTGCTATCCCATCGTGAAGAGCTGCGAGCCGCCTCGCCAGCTCGATCTCCGCCCGTTCCCCGAGCGCATTCACCTCGCCAGCGACGAGCGCAACGCCGTACATCACAACGACGAGCGCGAGGGTGTCCCGCGGCGCCCTGGAAAGAAGCACACCTGGGCCGATCGTCGCGACATGCAGCCCTAACGCCACGCTGGAAAGCACCGCGGCTGCCCAGGGGCCCTGGGAAACTGCCATGACCACGATCGGGAAAACGTACATGAACGCGAGCAGGCTCTGCGAACCACCCGAGTAGAACACCGCAACCGTGATCGCGGCCAAGTCGAGACTAAACAGCAGCAGGCTGAACGCCGGACACTGGAGCTTGCTCGCGCGGAGAAGCACGTAACCACATACATATGCGACGCCCGCTATGCAAAGCGGCCACAGCGCTACCGGAGTGCGCGGGACCTCGACCATGAAAACCGCTGCCAGCCCAAGTACGAGGCGCCAAGGCCACAGATGAGACTCCAGCTCGCGCACCGAGCGTTCCGGCCACTGCCTCCTCCAGCGGTCCCACCCATCCCATCGGCCGAGCCCTGAGGCGGACCTGATCAGCACCGACGACCGGCGGGAAGGCTGCTGTTTTTGTTCAACATCCATGGCACTCAAACATCGACACCTGGAGCAGCTGACTTTATAAATGATCTACGCGCCGGGCACCGGCGTTGGCTGTGCTCCAGCGGGCCCACCGTCGGACTCCACCGGTGCCTGGTACCTCACCTCGGCTAGTCTCGACCACCACGAGATGCGCTTCTCGAGGTGGTTGTTGGGCGACAGGTCATTTGATCACGACAACGACACAGAGCGCGAGGATGGAATCCATCGCATGGACGCCTACATCGTCGCCGACGAGGAAACTGTCAAGGCCGCAGACGACCCTCACATGCTGGA
>JAJZXF010000142.1 GCA_021802485.1 Actinomycetes bacterium
TGTCGAGGCGTTGGGCCTCACGAGAGCGCTCATCGATTTGAGCCTTGCGGTAGCGAGTCAAGTTGCGAAGCTCACGGATCGGCTTTGGCGGAACGAAGCTTGGTCGTACCAGGCCGTGCTCGAGGAGCTTACAGATCCACGCTGAATCGCTGACATCGGTCTTGCGTCCAGACACATTGCGCATGTGGCGGGCGTTCAACAGCCAGCATTCAACTGCGTCTTCGAGCACGTAGTAAATAGGCTTCCAGTAGACGCCAGTCGACTCCATGCCGACAAGGCTTACCCACTGTTCGACAATCCAGTCCTGCAGGTTCAACAACGACGCGGTTGTCGTTCGAAAGGTCCTCACCTCCTGATTACGTTTACCTCCTTTCCCCTGTGTGCGCACGTGAGGCGACGACCGAGTCTTTGTGAACGTCGAGACCGCAGCAGCGTTCGACGAGTGTGTCCATGCTCCTTTCGGACTCCGTTGTTCGACGCCGATCAAGCTGGTGTGCCCGGAGGAGCCTCGTGTAGTGGAATCTGACCTTCGTGCTCTATGGCAACAATTCGATGCTCCCGAGGCTCCCGCGTCCGACTGGAGTACGGGTTCGAGCAACACCAAGGAGAGATCGACGTCGCCGGGCGGTCCCCAGCACAGCTTTCACCAATCGCAAACGGTCGCGCCAGCGGCGACAATGACTGGAGACAAGAAGCGCCTGCGCAGACTGGAGACAAGAAGCGCCTGCGCAGACTTGAACGGACCCGCGAACGCAAGAAGCTCACTCAGGAGCAGCGTAACAGAGGAATCGCACAGGAAAACAGGTATAGAAAGCAACAGGATGAAGCACCCTTAGCGACACTAGCTAAATCGAAGAACCAGGAGGCAACCGAAAGACAGATTACATCACTTCATGCCCGAGCAAGACGCCGCAGAAAGGACTTCACGGAGCAGGTGAGCACGTCTTTGGCGAGGAACTATCGCTTAAGCGTGTTCGAGGACCTGCACACGAAGTCCATGACAGCATCAGCTAAGGGAACCATTAAGACACCTGGATAAGACACCTGGAAGAAATGTCACACAAAAAGCTGGCTTGAACCGGGCGAGCTTGAACAAGGGCTGGTATGCGCCTGAGCACAGGACAGGTGAGAAACAACTCCGACATGGGCATTCACATGTAGTTGTGCCAGCAGCTGGCACGTCCATCACTTGTGTTGACTGCGCTCATGTCGACAAAGATAGCCGTGTGAGCCAGTCGATGTTCGCATGCACAACATGTGGATACGAAGCCAACGCAGACCTAAACGCAGCAGATGAAATCCTTGAGCGGGGGACAAAACTCGCTCTCGCCGCTGTAACGCCGGCAACAGCCCACCAAGGTGCAAACTTGGGACCGGCCTCGGCCGGTGCAGAGCCTGGATCAGTAAGCGCCGGGCGTGGAAGCGGGAATGAAGAGACGGACACCAGCACTGTAGAGGGGGCCGCATGATGCAAGTCATGCCTGGACCTCACGGTAGACGGTCCGCAAGCTCGGCCCTTCAGGCCGAGCAGTTCACCTCCCGTGAGCAAGCCAGCGACGGATCCAACGGCTCCATTCCTCGGATAGGCTCTCGCGGTGAGCAAGAACGTACTTCGCATAGAGGTCAACGGTCCGGTAAGCACCGTCTACCTCGATCGTGGCGAAAAGCGAAATGCCATGGGCCCGGAGTTCTTCGATCAGCTGGCCGAGGCCATGGCGGTTCTTTCCTCAAACCCAGATGTCCGCTGTGTGGTGATCGCCGCGCAGGGCACCGACTTCAGCGTCGGCTTGGATCTGAAGGCACTCGCTGATGGAACCCTCATTGGCCAAGAAGTGTCAGAAGCCCGATCTCGGGCCGAGCGTGCCATGCGCCTTCACGAGAGACTGAAAGTCCTCCAACAGTCCATCTCGTCGGTCTCAGCCTGCTCAAAGCCGGTCATAGCCGCAGTGTGGGGAAACTGCCTCGGCTCCGGCCTGGATCTTGCTAGCGCGTGCGACATCCGCATAGCAGCTGCTGACGCCGTGTTCGCATTGGCTGAGACGCGTATGGCCATGGTGGCAGACCTTGGCAGCCTCCAGCGACTACCGCAGATCATCGCCAAGGGGCATTTGGCGGAGATAGCGTTCACGGGCAAGCAAATCCCTGCGTCCGCGGCCCTCGGGATGGGACTAGTCAACACGGTATGTCCCGACGCCAGCTCGACCCTCGCCGCAGCGACCAAGCTCGCAGGTGACATCGCACTGAACTCACCCCTCGCTGTTCAGGGCGTCAAAGCAATAATGACGGCCTCCGACGCGAACGAACTCGCAGACGGCCTACAGCGAGTTGCCCTCTGGAACGCCGCGTTCATCGAATCTGACGACCTGGCAGAAGCCGTAGCCGCGTTTATCGAAAAACGGCCCCCGGTGTTCGGGGGCTCCTGAGGCGAGCAGCGGCTCGAGCTGGCGCTGGACGATATCGCTGCGCCTCCCCGCGATGCATGTCCCACCGCTCACCTGGAGCGCCGCCACGGCCATCGCCACGACTTCATTGGACCCCGCTTTTGCTCACCCTCCAGCTGCTGGCGCGCATCTAGCTCGCCAGGTCGACCGGGGGTTCCAGAAGACCCATTTCGAACGCTCCGCTGGAGCCGTCCGCGGCCTTGCCGCTTTTCATCCCGGTCCTCTTGCTCCTCCACCTCGCTGAGGGTCTTCGGCGCCACAGTGTTCACGATGTCAGCCGCCTCGTGAAGAAGCTCGCCGACATCCGCACCTGCCTCCTCCGGCTCAGCCTCTACGGGAGGGTCCACAAGGCTGCCCCTGACCCATCCCGCATCGTCTAGACGTAGTACGTAGCTTGGGCAGTTGTCTGGGCAGCGCCATGGCGCCTCAGGCGCGAGGTCGAGCACGCAGAAACGAGCTACCTCACCGGTGGAGTAGGTCCGGCTTTGAAAGTGTCTGCAGTCCTCCCGCATCGTCATGGGTGAACCTCGCCCGCCCTAACGGACGGGGCTTCTAGCCCTGCCGCCTGGCTTGGCTTGCCTGACATCGCGCACATCACGCCACCGCGACCAACGGGTCTGGCTCCAAGGAGCTGGAGGATGAGATTGCTAGTTTCGGCTCGCACGACGTTTCCGTCGAGGCCTGGTTCTTGGCGCTACTCAGGGTTATGGCCTTTCGGCACTGCACCATACGGTGTGTGTTGCGCTGATCAGGTGACCAGCGCTTCTCGTCCCGGAGATACGTGACGCGGATGGTGACATCCGGCCCGATGGGAACGTAGTCCCCGTGTGTCGCCTTTTGGAGGATGTTGATCGCTCCTACGGCGTCTCGGTGACAGGTGAACCCGCAATCCGGGTTCTTGCACCGGTAGTCCCGACCCGTTGGCCGGTTGCGTGCTCCACACGCAGGACAGGTCTTCGTGGATCCGGACTCGTTCAGGTGCTCCGGTTCGAGCCCGGTATTCTCTGCGAGGTAGTGCTCCTGGGTTCCTCTTGACCACTGCGAGAGCTGCTGGCGGCCGTGGCGGCCAATGCTGCGCTTCTGCTTGGTCTTCTGCTCGATGCCACGCACATCGCCTACGACAAGGCGTCCGCTGCGATGTTCGATGACGTGGTTCGCAGCCTTCCTTGCGACCTGGTGATCGAAGTCTCTGAGTGTGAGGCGGGCCTTGCCCTTCACGCGTTTGGTTGCCGCGACGAGCCTGCGGTGCTTACGAGAGCCGTTCTTGGTCTTGGAAAGCTTCTTCTGGAGAGCACCTATGGCCTTGTTCCGCTGCCGCTTGATCGCTCGGGCCTCGCGGCCATTGATGATCGTCACGTCGATAGTCCGCTCGTCCAGGAAGGTCGCGAGCGCCATCGGGTTGATGACGCCTTCGTCTATCGCGGTCACCGCCTCGCCGTCAGACCCTTGGCGTTCCGTCTTGTAGGGGATGTGCAGTGAGAAGCGCCGGTTGTCCTTATCCCAGCAGAGCTGGATCTCCCCCCAGCGTGACACCGGCACGGCTTCCCCTGTTGCGGAGTCCTCCACGTTTGGCAATGCCCCCACAATGGGAGGTCTTCCCCGTCCGAGCGACAGGCCGAGCGTGCCGTCAGGTCTCACCCGCCAACCGGAGCCCGCAGAGAACGACAGCGGCCGGTAGTTCTTCTTCCGCCAGGGCGCACGCACCTTCATCCCATTCTTCCGGTTGGTGCGAGAGGTCCTGATCACCTCGTTGAGGTCGTATCCAATCGCCTCGGTCGTGTGGGCGTGGAGAGGGCGTTGTTCTCGCGAGAAGGACGTGAGAAACGCTCGGATGTCGTACTTGCCCGGATTGTGCTTGGCCTTCCACTCGGCATGCACCCAGTCGACCGCCTGGTTCCAGGGCCCGGCTGCCAAGTGATGTGCGTCATGGGCACGGCGATAGTCGGCCCCAGACAGCGGGAACGCCACAATGGCCGTGCGAATGGTTGTGTGCTCTTCTCCCGCCATCGGTGTCAGCCTATCACTGGGCACTGGTCCGCTAGCGCCGACTTCCGCACAACTGGTTCGGGGCAAGGTTCGGGTTATTTCGTAGTGCAGGGTTCGGTTGGCCCACCATGGGACGGTGGTGTCAGGTGGGAGGTCGGCTTGAGGTAGAACTGGTGTGTAGGCGCGCCGTTCCAGGCGGATGGTGATGGTGTCGGCGGGTGTGT
>JAJZXF010000143.1 GCA_021802485.1 Actinomycetes bacterium
CTGCCTACATGAGGCGTAGCGGGATGGGTTTGCCGATGAGTTCGAAGACCCGCCGCTGGGTGGGGGTGGGCTCGGAGAGCTTGTCGAAGGTGACGCCGGTGCCCGCGATGCAACAGGTGCTTCGGGTGAGGGTCTTCAGGTGCTCGAGGAGGCTCTGGTAGGATTGGACCGGCTCGCCTGCTTCGTTCCGCTTGGTTTCGGCTTTGGCCTTGGCTGACCTCGAAGGGTGTGCGTCACCGACTGGGTCGAGCCGTGTCGGTTGTGGTTGACGTTCAGCATCAGCGAAGGTGAGCAGTGCAACAGCGCGGCGCAGATGCCAGGTGAGGTGCCCGGCCAGTAGACACAAAAGCACGTGTGCTCGCACCCGGTCCTCGGTCCAGTGAAAGATCGGGCGCAGGTCGAGGTCGCTCGCCTTCTGGGAGCGAAAGTCGGCTTCCACCTCGCACAAGGGACTTGTAGGTGCCGACGAGCTCTGCTGGGCTCGCGGTCTCTGCAGGAAGTGGGCTTCTGATCGGCGTAGATGCCGTCGGTTGCCGCCTCTTGATCGATGCGCTCCTGGCATCGGGACCAGGTGATCTGCCCCTGTTCGACGTGGAGCTCGAAGTGCTTGGCCATCTTGTACTCAGCGTGTGCCCGACCGGCACGAAGTGCGATCTTCGTGTGTCTTTCAGGCGCCCGGCCGCGACGCTTGCCTGGAGCTTTGCGAATGCGGCCTCTGTCGCGACGAGCAGCGCTTCGCGCGTCGGCCCTGTGGTCAACAAGTGCGGGGTTGCGGCACACGACGAGGCGTTCGCCTTCGTAGTAGAGATGGCGGATCTCTGCGAGGTTCGCCGCCATCGGCGTCGGCGGTGGCCCCACCACCCCGCTGACCACCACCGTGCTCGGGGAGATGCCCGTCGAGCAGGCGGGCGTTGCGTCGGGTATCTTCAACGTTTCCAAGGGAAGTGGCCGGTCTGCTCGGCATTACCGTGATCGGGGCGATCCTCACCGCTAGGAAAGCGCCCTGCTGCGCCAAGGACACCCAGCGGCCACCGCATTCCTATTGGGCTACCAGATCGAGCTCGCTGTCGCGGCCATGCTCGTCGCAGCTGGCGGGTTGGCCGCCTGGACGGCCATGCAACAGACCTACCAGCGCGAGGCCACCCCGGGTGTCGCGCCGGTACAGCCCAAGCCAGGCGAGGCGGCCCCGCTTTGCGCCTTCGAAGTCGTTGCTAACGGGGCGGGCAGCCACCGGCGTGACCAACCACGAACGGTTGAAGGAGCGGACGATCGCCCCCCGACATTCCCAGAGGCCAAACGCTCTGCGCTGATGTCGCAGGTCAAGCGCCACGGCGTCGCTCGGCGGTTCCCATATGACGCGCCCGGTGATCTTTCCCGAACAGGTCCCCTATCCGGGACAGGTGATCGGCCAGTGGCGAAGCCAGACCCGCAGAAGACCTGCCCGAAGTGGTTGATCAGTGCGCTGCGTACGCATGCCCTGTGCAGCTCTATGCACCAGTAGCTCCAACGAGAAACCCGCCGCGAACCGGCAGTTCAGCGGCCACACGCGCCGTGCCACCCTGTCATGGCGTGCCCTGCGCAGCGTTGATAAAGCCCTGAGAAATCCACCCGAGAAACCCCCCCCATCTCCGAGCGGTACCGGAACGAGAAACCACTGGCAAAGTGCCTGCACCCCTGCAGGAGGTGCGCGCCTGACCAGGGGTCGTGGTAGCAGGGGTTTGCGACCATCGAGCGACCATCGGGTTCGAGCCTCGGCGAAAGCGCTGGCACGCCGGTCGCGAATCTGCACCTGCAGACGCATGCACCTGCTAAAGATGGCGAGCATTCGCCAATGCGTCCGGAGAAACTCCATCGCGCTGTCAGCTTCGATATACATCCCGACGGTAATCGACGTCGAGGACGTAGACCGTCTCGGTGTGCTCATCGAGGCGGTAGCGAACTCGGTACTCCCCCCGGCGCGCTCGCGACTGGCCGTCAAATGGCTTTCGCAGCGGCGCGCCAACTCGGTGGGGGTGTTCTGCCAGCGCTCCGAAGATGAACTCCACGCACGCTCCAGCTACGGCCTCAGGGAGACGCTCAGCAAGTTGGCGGGCAGCGGTTCGGGCCACGACAACCCGAAAGCTCACTGCGGTGTCCGTTCGGCGCGACGAGCAAGCAGCGCGCGAACTGCCTTTTCGTCCAGAACGTCACCGTCGGCGATGTCCTGTTCGCCACGATCGATCCGTCCCTGCGCTTCGGGGTCGCTCAACAGTTCAACCGTCGCCTCGATGGATTCCAGGTCCTGCGCAGCCACGAGCACGACGTAGTCCCGACCGTTCTTGGTGATCCGCACCCGGTCATGGGTCGTCGCCACCTCCTCGGCGATCTCGGAGAGCCGTGCCTTCACCTCGGAAAGTGGGAGCGTCGTCATAGACCATTATTATAGTCCAGCGGGCCGCCCCCACAAGGGCGTCAACCGTTACTGGGTCCGACTGGTCCCTTCCGGCGGCCACCTGTTGGGCGACAGGTCATTTGATCACGACAACGACACAGAGCGCGAGGATGGAATCCATCGCATGGACGCCCACATCGTCGCCGACGAGGAAACTGTCAAGGCCGCAGACGACCCTCACATGCTGGACTTTCGGCCTTGACAGGAACGAGAGGCGACGCACAATGTGGCCATGGCGTTGGTGCCGGCCGTGCTCACGTTGAATGTCTCCCCGTGCTCATTTAGCGTGGCGGTCGACACCACCTGGCGGGCTGAGCTCGCCTGTGGGTGCCAAGAGTGCAATCCACGCGCTGTGGACAGGGCCTTCAAGGAGTCGGACCACAACTTCTGGCCAAGAGGCCTAGCGCCGGTAACCTCGTAGCATTGCTGTACGAAGCTCATCGAGCTATCGGTGGTGTAGCACGTCCAACCATGGGTGCTACACTTGTGGCTGTGCCTACCACACGCGCCCGCCACTTCGTAACCGAGACCGACGACCTGGCAGCTGCGTTGGACGCAGCTGCTCAACGGTGGCCCGGTCTAAGCCGGCCGCAGCTACTCGTGCGTTTGGCACTCGAAGGCGACCGCGCCGCCCGGATATCGTATGCTGGACGGCGTCGCCGCAGGCTCGCCGCGGTCCAGCGGCACAGCGGAGTCCTCACTGGCGCGTACGGCCCCGACTACCTCCACAAGCTGCGTGAGGAATGGCCGCTGTGATCGTACTCGACGCGAGCGTCCTTATTGCCTACCTGGACGCTGACGATGACCGGCATGTCGTCGCTGAGTCTCTGCTGGCCCGAGAGATCGATGACGACCTTGGAATGAACCCACTGACGTTGGCAGAGGTGCTGGTTGCGCCTGTCCGAGAGGGTCGCTTGCGACAGGCGCAGGAGGCTCTACGCGACCTCGAGGTGAACGAGTTGCCGTTCCCTTCGGATACCGCTGTGCGGCTTGCCGAGTTGCGGGCAACCACTGGCTTGAGGATGCCGGATTGTTGCGTAGTGCTCGCTGCTGAGGATGCCGGTGCGACTGTCGCCTCGTTCGACCGGCAGCTCATCCAAGCGGCCAAGGCTCGCAACATGGCGGTCCTTGAACGATGAGACAGCTGCAGGTCGGACGCGAAAAGTGCCCGGCTAATAGCCGGGCACTTGTGGAGACACGAGTTTATCGGTTCAACAAGGCGCCTTTCGCCATCTGCTGTCACGCCCCCGCAGCCTCGACTAACGCCCATTTCCACACAACCAATTCGCCACAACTTTCAGGAGAACTCGAAGCGTAGGATACGTCCTCGCCAGGTCACCCATAGGTCGATCCAGCCCAGCGGATCACCTCGCCAAGCACGAGGCGAGGATCAACCCGCGACACCTCTCGCAGCTGACGCCACGAGCTCCCTCAATATCTCTGTTGTGTCGTCAGCCCGTTGGTTTCAGCCAGCCAGCCTGGTATGCAAGAGCGACCGCTCCAACTTGCGAAGTGACTCCGAGCTTCTGGCGGATCGAGCGGATGTGGGACCTCACTGTCTCGATCGACACGTACAAGCTGTCTGCTATCGATACCGGAGAGGTTCCGGTCGCAAGTTCAAACAGAACCGCACGCTCCTTCGGGCTGAGCGTATCAAGCGCCTCGCACGTTGATACAGTCCGCACCCGAAGGTCCTTTCGCAACTGCTCCATCTCCCGCAAGCACATGAGTGGCTCACCCCTCAAGTACCGCTGGATCATCGAGAGGATCTTGTCCAAGCCATCCGAGGTGTCCACCGCAGCTTCCGCACCTGCTGCAAGGCCTGCAGACAACTCACACGACGCTTGCTTCTCTGCAACCAGCACGACCGAGACCGCCATAGCGGACAGAACCTGCACCAGATCACTTACCTCCGCTCCTGACCAGTGACGGTCGACACAAATTAGGCCAAGGTCAGGCCTCTGGAACACCACCGTCTCCTCGATGTTCTCGAAAGTCGTACCAGCGCTGACATCCACCTGGATTCCCTCGGAGCGTCGTTCTTCAGCAGCGAGTGCCATCGCGAGCGCTTCGCCTATCAGCACCTCACGATGCAACACCAAGACCTTGACCTTCGTCCTAGCAGACTCGGGAAATCCGTACAGCAAGGCGGCCGC
>JAJZXF010000144.1 GCA_021802485.1 Actinomycetes bacterium
ACTCGCATCCTCTGTAGATGAGGGAACTGCTGGCGGAGCAGACGGGACGACCGGCCTTTCAGTACTTGCATGAACCTAGAAAGAACGACACCCGGAGGGATTTCGGCGAGCAAGTGCACATGGTCCGGCATGATCTCAAGTCCGAGAACATCGACCTGATGCTCAGCACAGACCTCACGGATGATCGCAGCAAGGCGTGCCTCCACCTTGCCGACGAGCACCCGGCGTCGGTACTTCGGGCACCAAATGAGGTGGTATTTTGCCGAGAACACCGTCTTGTTCGACGTGCGATATTGCATATGCCTATTATTCCACAAGGCTGTAACGCTTACGTTGATCCGCATCGACCGGGCTCGCTCGACCCACGGCTAAAGCCATGGGCTTGTGCTCGCTTTTCGGTCAAACCGTAGAGATGCCCGACCGGCGCTCAGCGAGATCCGTGTGGCTGGCGCCACCGGCCCCCAACCCGGGTACGTCTCCTTGTCGTGCCCCGCGAAGCACGCCCGGAGCTAAGCCATATTCCCTGGCGCCTTGCACGCCACCGGCTTGCCACCGCACCCGCCTGCCGCGGCCGCCCCGTCATCCCAGTAGCCCCCTCGCGCCAAGCGCGCCAACGAGACTCGACGCGCCCCACCCTCCAGCGTGTATCCGCCGCGCCGTTCTTGCGAGCGGGTGCCGCGGAGCGAGACGGCTCTGCACTCGGGCACTGACGCCAAACCGTGACAAAGCGAAAACCAGCTGTCGCTATCGTTAGGACCGCCATCACCCACATAACCGGGACGAGGAACGACGAACTCAGGAGGCCTACACCGAGGAGAACCATCCGCTCGGCACGCTCCATAAGCCCTCCCTTGGCATTCAGTCCGAGTGACTCCGCCTTCGCTCGCTCGTAAGAGATTAGGAAGGTGGAACCGAGCACCACAAAGGCCAAAATGGCCATCCGCGGATCCCCATGGCCAAACAGGTACCACGCGACACCACCCATAAGAAGCGAGTCACTCACGCGGTCCGAAACCGAGTCGAGGAACGCACCGCGCACCGAAGCCGTCCCCGACGCCTTCGCCACCGGACCATCAAGAAGATCCGGGAGCCCACACGCTATCAGCGCAAACAACCCGATCAAGAGGTATCCGCTGGCTATCACGACAGCGGCGACGGCTGCAAAGACGAGGCCGGTAACCGTCAAGAAGTTGGCAGTCACGCCAGCCCTCGCCAGAGCAGCCCCTACCGGCGTAGTGCCCCTGTCGACCCCTCTTCGATAGTGACCATCTAGCATTCTGGCCTTTGCCTTTCCATTTGACTCCACACTACCACCAAGCGTCTGTAGGCTGTTCCAAGTAGGTCTTGTCAGTGGGTCCAAGCCCTCGGCGGTGGGTACGCATTATTTCGTAGACACGTCCCGCAAGGAGGTGTCCCGGTACCAAAATACCGGCCCGATATGCGTCCGTCGTTAGCTCGGCCCACTGCAAGTATGCCGGAGTCAGATCACCATGACCATCGGCTTGCAAGCCGATGGTCCAGTTCATGATTGAGGTGCGTCGGTTGGATAGATACGAAGCAGCGAATATCCGCAATGTTGTACTCATCGGCCACGGCGGTGCAGGCAAGACCACGCTCGTGGAAGCCTTGGCACTCCACGCTGGCGTACTGGCCCGGGCAGGGAGGGTTGATGACGGCAACACGATCACCGACTTCGAGCCAGAAGAGGTCAAACGCCACATATCCATCTCCACTGCTCTCGCATCCTTTCCCGTTGGGCCCTACAAACTCAACGTTCTAGACACCCCTGGATACGCGGACTTCTCTTACGAGATGGCCGCAGCGATCAACGTCGCCGAGATGGCGGTTATCGTCGTGAGCGGTGTAGAAGGCGTCGAAGTGCAGACCGAGGCCGCCTGGAGGCTTGCTGCCGAAGCCCGAATCCCAAGAATGTTCTTCGTAACAAAGCTCGACAAGGAAAGAGCCAGCTTCGAAAGGACCGTTGCCCAGCTTCGTGAGACATTTGGAGGTGGTGTCGCGCCGCTGGAGCTGCCAATTGGAGAGGAAGGCGGGCTGAGCGGAATCGCCGACCTTCTCACTGATACTGCGTACACCTATGAAGACGGACATCCCGCGCCTGCTTCAATACCCGGGGATCTCGAAGAGACTGAGCACCGGGTGCACGACAACCTGGTGGAGGGCATCGTTGTCGCGGACGACATGCTTACGGAGCGCTACCTCGAAGGAGACGTCCCGGAGCCTGGCGAGCTTGCCGGCGCGTTGGCCAAGGGAGTTGCCGAGGCAAGCGTCTTCCCCGTGCTCTGCGGTTCTTCACCACTCGGCATCGGCATCGACCACCTCGCTTCGTTCATTTGCGAGATCGGGCCTTCTCCCTTGCAGCGCGGCCCCTGCGTGGTGACGGCAGGCGACACTACGAACGAGGTGCGCTGTGACCCGTCAGGGCCACCTCTTGCACTTGTGTTCAAGACGATGTCCGATCCTTACATAGGAAAGATCTCCCTGCTCAAGATCCTCTCCGGAACAGTTCAGCCAGACACAGTTCTCACGAACCCGCGCACACACTCCGACGAAAGGCTCCACACCCTTCAAGCAATGCGTGGAAAGGAAAGTGAACCACTACCTCAGGCATCAGCAGGCGACGTGATCGCAGTTCCCAAACTCGCTCATTCGACCACCGGTGATACCTTGGCGCCAAAGGGAATGCCAGTGCTGATCAACGCACCCCGGCCAGACGAGCCAGCGCTGTCGATCGCCGTCCGTCCGAAGTCGACTGCCGACGAGGACAAGCTGATGACGGCCCTGAACCGTCTTCAAGAAGAAGACCCGGCACTCTCTCTGACCCGAATCGACGAGACCCACCAAACGATCCTGTCTGGCGCTGGCGAGACACACCTTGCGATCGCGTGCGAGCGTCTGCAGCGCAAGTTTGGCGTCGAAGTCACAACCGAGGATCTGCTGGTACCGTACCGCGAGACCATCACAAGACCAGCTGAGGCAGAGGGCAAATACAAGAAGCAGACGGGTGGCCATGGTCAGTTTGGCGTGGCATTCCTGCGCATAGCACCCCTGGAACGGGGTGCCGGGTTCAGCTTCTCCGACGAGGTGGTCGGTGGAGCGATTCCCAGGCAGTTCATACCAGCAGTCGAAAAGGGCGTGCGTGAGGCGCTCCCCCATGCGGGCGCCTTCGGTTATCCGGTCTGCGACATCCAGGTGACCTGCTATGACGGCAAGCACCATCCTGTGGACTCTTCGGAGATGAGCTTCAAGATGGCCGGATCGCTAGCGTTGAAGGAGGCGGTGTCGAAGGCGGGCCCCGTACTGCTCGAGCCGATCTCCCGGATCGAAGTGACTATACCCCCGGACCACCAAGGCGAGGTTCTAGGCGATCTAAGTTCTCGCCGCGCACGAGTTCAGGGCACCGAGACGACGGACCGTGGATGGACCACCGTAGTCGCGCTGGTACCAACGGCAGAAGTCATGCGCTACGCGATCGATCTTCGCTCCCTCACCGGGGGCAAAGGGCGCTTCACGATCTCCCACGACCACTACGACGCAGCACCCGCCCACATCGCGGACAAGCTCACGAAAACATCCGCCCTCGCCGGCGCCGGAGCCTCCGGCCACCTAACAAAATAACCGTTTGATGTAACCCTTCAGGTGTTCAGGTGTCCGCGCGGCCGAAAACCACCGGCGGGGGTCCGGCTGACGAACCAGGCGACTGTTCGGTGGTTCAGGGCCTGGAGCCGGGTGCTGTGGGCATCCACAGGGGAGCGTTGCACGGTCAAACAACTGACGTAACACTTCGAGACGACTGATGCCTCGCTTCGCGGCAGTAAAGAGCTAGCTTCGAAATGCGAAGAAGGTATGGGCACCCGCGTCACTGCGGAAGCCCCACCGGAGACCTTCTGGGCGATCTTCACCATCCCAGCTTCCCGCTCACACAAGCTAAGGGTCTGTCGCTGAACAAGTCGCGCGGTCAGAAGACCTACGCGGCTGTCGCGTAAGGAGCCGACCCGGCCCCAACATCTGTCTTGCGTCGTCGTAACCGAGGCTTCGGGCGATGGTTCAACGGCATTCCCACCCCGCGCCATGCGGCTTCGCCAACCTGGCCACGAGACGTGAGCACTTCTGCTGCGTTCACGTCCGCGTGCGCACGATGAGCGCAGCTCTTGCACAAAAAGAGGGTTCCCTTCCTGTTTCCTGCCTCGGTGTGAGCGCAGGCGGCGTACTCACGAGACGAGTTCGGCGCGTTCAGCTTCCACACTTGTGCGCCCAGCCTCTTGCGCTTTGGGCGCAAACCCAGAAGGCAAGCCGCCTGAGCGCGGCATCCTGCAGGCTCCGGTTCAGACCTTGCTTCTGCTTCACGTTCCGG
>JAJZXF010000145.1 GCA_021802485.1 Actinomycetes bacterium
TACATCAGTGGCGGCATGAACAACATGCCTCGGGAACCAGGCGCTCCCTACGGCCTGCCAGCAGTATCGCCAGGAGACAGGGCGTCGACACGGAATCCTGGCCCTTTAGGGCCGGGAGGCTTCAAGACCACCTACGAGGCAGCTCCTCTACGCGCTGTTGCGAAAAAATCAGAGGGTCCGTTTGGAGTTTGAGGCGCTCAGCGGGAACCGACGAGGACTTACCTCAACGTTTCCGGTAAACTACTCTACGGTGCTGTATCCGGTGGACAATCACGACTCTGATGTCGTCATCGATTTCGTAGATCAATCGATAGTCTCCACGCCGAGCAGCGTGCAGGCCGGTGAGTTCACCGACCAGTTTCTTGCCTGATCGCCTCGGGTTCTTGCTTATCGATCCCGAAAGAGCCGCGAGCGCGGCGTCACGAATCTTTGTTGGGAGTGTGTTCAGATGCCGGAGGCCCTCGGGTGTGATCCTGACCTCATACACCCGGGCGGGCGACCCCAGTGAATGGCAACGGAACGATTTCGCCTCGAGCGGCTTCGGAGCGAGAACGTGCGATGGAAGCGACAAGTTCCGGATCCCCCAGGATGTCGAGCGTCTCTTCGATAGACTCAAGATCGTCGGGACTGACCAGGACAAATGAGGGTCGTCCGTTGCGGGTTACCAGGATACGTTCGTGTTCTTGCTCGACAAGCTCGGCCAACTCTGACAGGTGTGCCTTTGCCTCAGAAAATGGCATCGATTCAGTCATTGGTCAATATTCTAACCTAGTTTTGGCCACACCGCCAAGTTCGCCTGCCTCTAAGTCAAGCGTTGATCGAGCAACAATGAGGCACCCGGTTCTTTATTGTGAGTATGTTCGAGCAGCTCTACGCGCTGGGCTTCTGCGGCAAATGCACCCACGATCACCTATCTGGCCTGGAATGTGATGCCGTATGCCCGACAGAGACGTAGGCGCTCAGGAGGGGTGCTGCTCGGGCACGAGCTTACGCTGTTGCACGCTTCAGAGGTCCGCGATGGCTTCTTGGTGTTCTCGACGTTGAACTCGATAGCCTCGATCGGTCGTGCAAGTCGCTTCGCTGAGATGAGACGGCTGGCATCTGCCGCGAGCGTGTGTCAACATCAGAGCCCATGCAAACGGTAGGAAGGCTTGCTGCGTGGCGGGCTGCCGTGCTCGTCGTCTGGTGCCCCGGTCTCGGTTCGATTAGGACGCACCGCAAGTCGAAGGCTCGCCATTGAACGATCATTACCCCGCAGGCCGCTGGGATGGTCCGGCTATCATCGTCGAGGGACTGCAGAAATCGTTCGGCGAGGTTCACGCTCTCCGTGGGATCGACCTGGTGGTGGAGCGGGGCAGTGTCCTTTGTGTGCTGGGGCCCAACGGGGCTGGTAAGACCACGGCAGTCAAGGTCCTCACCACCCTCCTGGAGCCGGATGGTGGTCGAGCATTGATCGAGGGCCGCGACGTGGTGCGCTCCGCTCCAGCTGTGCGGGAGATCATCGGGCTTGCTGGCCAGTCTGCAGCCATTCAGGAGGAGCTGACCGGGCGGGAGAACATCGAGATCATGGGCCGTCTCCACCATCTGTCGAAGGGAGAATCCCGCCGCCGCGCCGGAGAATTGCTGGAGCTGTTCGACCTGGTCGATGCGGCGGATCGCCCCGCAAAGGGATACTCGGGCGGGATGACCCGCAGGCTCGACTTGGCGGCCAGCCTTGTAGGTCGGCCTACGGTGTTTTTCCTCGACGAGCCGACTACCGGCCTAGATCCGAGGAGCCGGATCGGTATGTGGGGCATCATCCGGGAACTCGTAGCGGATGGGGCAACCCTGCTCCTCACTACCCAGTATCTCGAGGAGGCCGATGAGCTGTCGGACGAGATCGTGGTCATCGATCGCGGGAAGGTGATTGCAGCGGGGACCGGCGACAACCTGAAGAACCGCATAGGCGGTGACGTGGTGCAATTCGGAGTTGTCGACAGAACTCGACTGGGTGATGCAGCAGAGGTGGTCAGGCCGCTTGCAGAGGGCGAGCCCACTGTTGAGGAGGAAACCGCGAGGGTAACCATTCGAGTCGGTTCCCGCGGCTCGGACTCCCTTGTCCAGACCGTGCGGGCGCTCGATGGGGCTGGCATCCACACAGAACACCTTGGAATCCACAGACCTTCGTTGGATGACGTGTTCCTCGCTCTCACCGGTCACACCCCCGAGGACGGGACCCGGCCATCGAGGAGCCGTTCCCGGCGGGGACGGAGGGACGGTGTGGTGCCCGACGCAACAACGAGGCAGCGCACATGAGCATGCGAAGTTCGCCTTTCGTAGCGCTGGATATCCCGCGACCACCGATCGCACACCGAATCCGCAACGGGATCTCTGACACGCTTAACCTGACCGAGCGCGACATTAAGATATGGACGAGGAACCCGTCGCTTCTCTTTTTCATTGTCATCCAGCCGGTGATGTTTGTACTGCTGTTCCGCTACGTCTTCGGGGGCGCCATCATGGTGAGCGTCCCGGGGGGATACGTGAATTACCTCATGCCGGGGATTATTGCCCAGTCGGCGGCCTTCGCGTCATTCGGCACCGCAATTGCACTGGCGCGTCAGACGCAACGGGGGGTCATTGATCGCTTCCGGTCGATGCCGATGGCCCGTTCAGCGGTGCTGCTGGGTCGCCTTGTAGCTGACACCTTGCGACTGACGATTACCTTACTGATCATCCTGGCCGTCGGGTACGCCGTCGGCTTCCGGTTCGAGAATGGCGCTGGACCGGCCGTTCTCATGGTGGCGCTCGGTGTCGTCTTCGGGGTCGCGATCTGCACTGTCAGCGCGTACGTTGGATTGGCCATACGTGACGAGGAATCGGTCGGATCCTTTGGGTTGATCTGGCTTTTCCCGTTGACCTTCGTGAGCGCCGCCTTCGTTCCGGTCGCCTCGATGCCTGGCTGGCTCCAGGCCTTCGCCAAGAACCAGCCAGTGACCATCGTGATCGACGAGATGCGAGGCCTGGCACTGGGTGGCCCGCTCGCCGAGCATGCCTGGCAAAGTGCTGCCTGGCTACTGGCGATATTCATTGTCTTCGTGCCGCTGGCCGTCCGCGCCTACCGCCGCCCGGGCTAGTGAGAGATGGGCGGGAGACGAGGGCGCTCTCGATCCTGTACCGTCCCTACAGTTGAGCCCCAGTGAGTGGTCGAGTACCCCGGGTGCTTCTCGCAGAATGACTCGTACAGCTTCTTCGGACTAGCAACGGGACAGCAGGGTGAGGATGCGATCCGATGGATGCGCAACCACTTGGATTACGACCAGTGTGGCGCACAGAGGCTCTGTGTCGAGGAAAGCCGCCAGCCTGGTTCATAGCTAGCGGATCAGGACGAGTACGGACTACGAATCCAGCACTTGAGCTGTGCGTGCACTGCTCGGTCACCGAGCGCTGCCTTGATGAGGCGCTAGCGAAGCCACAGTGGTCTCTTGGCATCTGGGCGGGCACTATGCCTCGTGAACGCGCGGATATCGCAAAGTCCATGCGAGATGTCATCGCATGTCGCACAGACATCCGCAGCGAGGCGTTCTTCGTCCAGTTCGAAGAAGATGAGTGCATCACCCGTGACGTTGATGAAGCAGTCCAGGCGCCAGCACACATAGCGGTTGTACTTGCCACAAGGCACGAGCTCAGTGTCGTTGCAGCTGTAGCGCTCACAGCGCGCCATGACAAGCGAATCGCAGCCAGGATCGCCGCGAAATGTGACCAGCCGATGTGGTTGCGGAACGCTGCCAGTCGCATAGCACGGAGGCGGTGACGACGTTTGCCGCGAGTAGCCGTGGGGATCACCATGCCCAGACAGGTGACCACCACCTTTGCTGAGCGTGTACGGGAGGTAACCTGCATATACTGATGAGCGATCTCTTGACTTCGCCAGTGTATGCTCTTGTCTTGTCCAAACCACAACAGGCATGAGGTACTGCAGGTGAGTGATGTGCACGGACAAGGTGGTGTGCGGGGACGGTTGGTAGCTCGTCTCAAGTGCTGCATCTCCGGGAGCATTCTGAGTGGGAGAATGCTCCTGGAGATGCGTTGCGGGGAACGGGCCTAGCTTCGTGACATCGGTCGGCCCGAGGACACCGAGATGATGAGTTCAGGCGGACTAGGCGGGCGAGGCAGACGGGAGGACACGCCCCCGACCCACCCCGAGCTTCGCCGTTATCGGCAGGCCAGTGCGGCAGGTGCCGCTCTGTACACCTTCCCGGGCCAGCAGGGCGACAACGACGACTTCTTCATGACGAACCTGATGATGGACTACTCCCAGGCCGTCGTCCTCGAGGGGGAGAGCC